>NZ_FAOZ01000022.1 GCF_001536285.1 Parafrankia irregularis
CCAGATCCTCGGCGACGACCACCCCGAAACCCTGCGCAGCGCCAACAACCTCGCCAGCGACCTGCACGCACTCGGGGAGTACGAGGCGGCGCGCCACCTGAACGAGGACACCCTCCGGCGCCTCCGCCAGATCCTCGGCGACAATCACCCCAACACCCTGCGCAGTGCCAACAACCTCGCTAACACCCTCAACCAACTCGGCGACTACCAGGCCGCCCGCGAGTGGCTCGAATTCGCCCAGGGTCACCACACCTAGCCGGGAAAGACCCGCAACCCTCCGTGCTTGGAAGTTGCGTCCAGCTCAAAGGGCTGAATACGACACAGTCAGATACGTCACCATGCCAATCTCACGCCCCTTCCCCGTCCGACTGATCACGTACGCGGTTGCAGAGTGCTTGCCGTTCCCGGTCCCTGGGAGCCAGCTGCCTTGCCCGCCACAGCGCGAACGGCGCCAGTCCCACAACAGGACGTGATCACCCTTGGGTGCCGGCAGACGGAGATCTCCATGATCGGCGAAGGTGACCGCCATCGCGCCCACCGCGACGGGCCAGCCGATTCGTAGCTCACGAATGTTTCAGCGTCGAACCCTGGCCATTCACCGAACATGCAGGGGGCGCGGACCCTGTTTTCACAGGTCAAGCGCCGCCCGGAACGCGAAGCCAAAGATTCTGGCTGGTGGGAATGTTTCACCGGCCGGGACGGAGCATCGTTACGGCGCGCCCTCGGGGCGTTGCCCTGCTTCCTCCTTCGAAGGGGTTGATGACCATGACGCTTGGTGGTTCCGCGAGTGCGGTTCTGGAGCGGACCGAGGCGCCACCGCTCGGCCTGCTGGACGAGTTCCAGCTCGATGTGCAGGTGACGGTCGAGGCGGCGCCCGGATACACGATGCGGGCGTGCGACACGAGCGACACCTGTGGTTCGACCTGCGCTTCGGCGTGCGCCAGCGACTGACCCGGTGACGGCTGCGGCGCCGGCTCGCCGGTCGTGCCCGTTCGGCGAGCCGGCGACCGCAGTGTGCGACGGAGGTGTGATGGTCGACGTGGAGCTGCCGCTGTACCGCCATGCTGGCGGTGCGATGCTGCGGGCGGCGGTCCTTCCGCTGTCCCAGCAGCCGGAGGACTGGCCGACGTTGTCCGATCCGGACTCGTGCCGGTCGTGGCTACGCGCCGCATGGACGCTGCCCGGGTTTGCCGACGCGATCCGCTACGCGAGTGGGTCGTTCGCCGCTCAGGTCGAGTCGGTTCTCGACGACGACGAGGCGGCGGGCGGCAAGCAGGTTCGACGGGTGACGTCGGCGGTCGTGCGCTACCTGTTGCGTTCCCTGGGAAGGCCGACTCCCTTCGGCTTGTTCGCCGGTGTCGCCGGGGTCCGTATCGGCGAGGGCGTACGTGCGTACCGGGGATCGGCCCACCGGCTGGTCCTGCGGGCGGACACGCTGTGGTTGGACGACGTGGTGGAGCAGCTGGAGAGGCTGCCCGACCTGCTCACTCACCTGGACGTCGTGGTCTGCGATCTGTTGGTCGAACGCGGCGACCGGATCGAGATGCCTCGCGGACCAGGGCGGGTAACGGTACGTAACACGGCGGTGATGCGTCTCGTCCGTGACCTGGCGGCCAAGCCGATCCCGTTCCACCTTCTGCTCGACCAGGTCGCCCTCGCGTTTCCTGCCGCCCCTGCCGCGGATGTCCGCCGTGTGCTCGGTGACCTGGTCGCCCAAGGCATCCTGATCACGGGTCTGCGTGCGCCTATGACGGTGTCCGACCCGCTGGCGCATGTGATCGCGGCCGTCGAGCGTGCCATGGTCGGCGACGGCGAGGCGACCGCCGCCATGCTGGGCGATCTCCGCGCCGCCCAGCAGCTGATCCGGACGCACAACGACGACCACACCAAGCCGAGCACGCAGGCACGGCTCCGGGAGGAGGCATCGGAACGGATGCGGCGCCTGTCGCCAGCCGGCCGGACATCGCTGGCCGGGGACCTGCACCTCGACTGCGACATCGCTGTTCCCACCGACCTCGCCGATGAGATGGCCCACGCGGCTGGTGCGTTGCTGCGTCTCACGCGCCAGCCGCGTCCGGACCAGGGGTGGAACGACTGGTGCCGCGAGTTCTGGGACCGCTACGGCACGGGAGCGCTTGTCCCCGTCCTGGACGCGGTGCATCCCGATACGGGGATCGGTTGGCCGGCTGGCTTCCCGGGAAGCATGCTCGCCGAGCCCGAGGACACGGTCAGCCGCCGTGACCAGGAGCTGCTGCGCCTGGCCTGGGACACGATCACCGCCGGACGGCATGAACTCGTGCTCACCGACTCCCTCATCGCCGCGATCACAGCGGACAGGCCGGTGGACCCACGGTGGATTCCGCCGCACGTCGAGCTGGGCGCCCGTATCCACGCCGCCGACGTCGAGGCGCTGGCGGCCGGGGACTACACGTTCGGCGTTCATCCCGCGTGGGCGTTCGGCACGCTGACCTGCCGGTTCGGCTCCGCCGTGGGCCGTGCCGGCCTGGACACCGTCTTCGCCGCCGCGCCGGCGGCTGTCGAGGGCGCGCTGCCGGTCCAGCTGTCCTTCCCGCCGCTGTTTCCGCACTCGGAGAACGTCTCCCGGGTTCCCCGCTGGCTGCCCCAGGTGCTGCCGGTCGGTGAGCACCGGGGAGACGAGTCGACCGTGATCCGCCTGGACGATCTCGGGATCGTCGCGGTGGCCGACGGGCTGCACCTGGTCAGCATCTCGCGGCGCCAGGTCGTGGAACCGCAGATCTTCCACGCGCTCGCGCTGCGTAAGCAGGCCCCGCCGCTGGCACGGTTCCTCGCCACGCTGACCCGTGGCTTTCTCGCCCGTTTCACCGAGTTCGACTGGGGACCGCTGGCCGCCGGCATCCCCTACACGCCTCGGGTGCGTTACCGGCGCGCAATCCTGTCACCCGCGACGTGGTGGATCAGCGCCGCAGACCACGCCGCGCTACGCGCCGATGGCCACCGCTGGGAGGAAGCATTCGCCCAATGGCGGCAGCGAGGGACCTGCCCGGACATCGTGGAGCTCCATGACGACCACCGGTCACTGCGCCTGGATCTCACTGTGGACGCACATCTGGCGATCTTGCGTGAACACCTGGACAAACACGGCCGCGCGACGCTGACCGAGACCGACTCCGTCGAGGACACGGGATGGATCGGCGGCCACGTCCACGAGATCGTCCTGCCGTTCGTCCGCGCTGTGCCGGCGACACCGAACCTCGTCACCGGCGCTCTACCGCTCGTGACCAACGCGAACGCCGCACACCGGCCGGCCTCGCCGGATGGCTCCTGGCTCTACGCGCAGGTCTTCACCCATCCCGAACGTCTCGACGACATCCTCCGGACGCACCTGCCCCGGCTGATTGACCTGATCGACGGAGACCGGTCGTACTGGTTCGCCCGCTACCGCAGCGTCCGTGAGACCGACCATCTGCGGCTGCGGATCCGCACCACCGGCCAGGAGGGGTACGCCGCAGTGGCCTGTGCAGTCGGCAAGTGGGGGCAGCAGCTCTGCGACGCGGGCGCCGCGTCCCGGCTGACCCTGGCGACCTACCATCCTGAAATCGGCCGTTACGGTAGTGGGACGGCGATGGACGCCGCCGAAGCGGTATTCGCGGCCGACTCGCACGCGGTCGCGACCGCACTCCAGGTCCCGACGCCTCTCGCCGTCCATCCGATGGCGCTCGCGGCCATCGGCATGGTGGAGATCGCCGACGGATTCCACGCCGACCCCGTCCACGCGAACGCCTGGCTGCTGGAGCACCTCGCCGCCAAAGCCACGCCTGGCGCGGATCGGGCCGTCACCGAGCAGGTCACCCGCTGGGCAGCCAGCAGGACTCCGCCGGGCGACGCATCCCTTCCCGCCGCCCTCGTGCAGACGTGGCAGGCTCGCCGGGAAGCGTTGACCCGCTATCGGCTCGCGCTCCCCGGGAACGCCGATGTCGATCAGATTCTGTCGGCGCTCCTGCACATGCACCACAACCGCGCCAGGCTCATCGATCGCGCCGACGAGGCCATCTGCCGGCGCCTGGCCCGGCAGATCGCCCTCACCCGGCGCGCACACATCACGGCGGACAGCACGTGAGTACGCTGCCCCGTTTCCCCCCGGTCCCGGCCTCTGGCGATGCGGAATCGGCGCACTGGGCCCAGTCCCTCGGCGACGGGGCACCAGGGATCGCACTGGCGCATATCGTCCGT
Organism: Parafrankia irregularis; assembly: GCF_001536285.1. Taxonomy (NCBI): domain Bacteria; kingdom Bacillati; phylum Actinomycetota; class Actinomycetes; order Frankiales; family Frankiaceae; genus Parafrankia; species Parafrankia irregularis. The sequence goes on from NZ_FAOZ01000022.1 coordinate 4,213, forward strand.
GCCCGCGCCGGCCTCGACGGCTGGGAACCGGTGCACCGCCTCGCCGCGGCGATGACACGTAGCCCGCTCAACGCCCATCCGGACACCGCCAGCCTGTACCAGGGCGCACCAGCCGTCGCCTACGCCCTGCACACGGCCGATCACCCCGCCTACGACACCGCGCTCGCCACCCTCGACGACGCCATCGCCACCGTCATCCGGAGCCGTCTGGAAGCCGCCCACCGCCGCATCGATCACGGGCAGCTGCCCCACGCCGGCGAGTACGACCTGATCAACGGACTCACCGGCCTCGGCGCGCTCCTTCTCCACCGCGACCGCGAAAGCGCACTTCTCCGGGAAGTGCTCATGTACTTGGTGCGGCTGACCCGACCCATCCGCGTCGATGGCCACGCCCTGCCCGGATGGTGGGCGACGGGCAGCCCCGACCGCCGCGCCTCCGCGCGGTGGAACGCCGGCCATGCCGGCTTCGGCATGGCCCACGGCATCGCTGGACCGCTGGCGCTCCTGGCCATCACCAAGCGGCAGGGGATCACCGTGGCAGGACACATCGACGCGCTCCACAACGTCATCGCGTGGCTCGACCAGTGGCGCAGAGGCCAGAGGCGGGCCGGCTGGTGGCCCGAGGTGATCGACCACGACGAGCTGCGCACCGGCAGCGCGGCCCGCCCGGGACCACCGCGACCGTCCTGGTGCTACGGCAGTCCCGGAATCGCCCGAGCCGAACACCTCGCCGCCCTCGCCCTCGGAGACCAACAACGAGCCTCCAACGCGGTCGAGAGTCTCGTCGGATGCCTCACCGACGGCCACCAGCTCGCGCAGCTCACCGACGCGGGACTCTGCCACGGCTGGGCCGGCCTCCTCCTGACCGCCCACCGGGCCGCGGTCGACACCGGGACCTGCGAACTCTCCGCCGCCGTCAGCGCTGCAGAAGCACGTGGGCAGCGGTACCTCCGCGGCCACGGCGAGCCCACCCGAGAAGGGTTCCTGGAGGGCCTAACCGGCGTGACGCTCACCGCCGCCGCCCTGGAGATCACATCTGATTCCGCGCTGCCAGGCTGGGACCGCTGCCTCCTCATCAGCTGACAGTCAGTGACCGGTCAATGCCATCGCTACGACCACCCCCACCATCGCGAAGGAGATCCATGGAGACGACCGCAGCCACATCACCCGGCGCGCTGCGCGACCGGATGGTCGACCGCATCCTCACCAACGAGCATCTGCCCCCGTGGGTCGAAGCGGCACTGCGATCCGTCGAACGCCACCGCTACGTCCCCGAGGCGCCACTGACCGACGCCTACGACGAGAAGGCGGTCATCACCCACACCTTCCCCGACGGCACCCACCTCAGCTGCGCTTCCGGCCCCACCATCGTGGCCGCGATGCTCACCGCCCTCGACGTCCGGCCCGACCAGCGCATCCTGGAGATCGGCGCTGGCACCGGCTACAACGCGGCACTCCTCGCCACCCTCGTGGGAGCCGGCGGCCAGGTCACCACCATCGACATCAACGCCGACGTGACCGCCGCTGCGCGGCGCAATCTTGACGACACCGGCTTTCCGCACGTCCGCGTCCTGACCCGCGACGGCGCCGACGGTGCCGCCGAGGAGGGCCCGTTCGACCGGATCATCGTCACGGTCGGTGCCTGGGACATCCCCCAGGCCTGGTGGGACCAGCTCGCCCCCGACGGCCGCCTCGTCCTCCCGCTGCGCTGGCGCGGGACCACCCGCGCCGTCGCCCTCACCAAGCAGGAAGACCACTGGAAGTCCGACTGGGTCTTCCTGTGCGGCTTCGTGCCGATGCTCGGCCAGCCCGGCGAGCGGAAGAGCGTCATCCACCCCGACGGCCTCGCCGCGCTGCACCACGATCTCGACCAGCCCATCGACGCCGACGCCCTGCTCGGCGTCCTCGACCGGGAGAAGTCCGCCATCTGGTCCGACGTGACCGTGCACGGCCAGGAACCCTTCGACCGTGTCTGGCTCCACCTCAGCGCCGTGGACGACGGCACGGTCCGCATCGAGGCCGACCAGCAGGCCGTCGCCGACGGGCTGTGCACACCCGCGATCGCCTCACGCAGCCCGGCCCTCGTCGAGGACGGCTCCCTTGCCTACTTCACCATCCGGCGCACCGACAGCCCCGGGCGCTGGCAGCTCGGCGCCATCGGCCACGGGCCCCTCGGCCACCGTCTCGCCACACGGATCGTCGACCAGATCGACGCCTGGGACCGCGACCGCACGGCCGACCCTGAAATCCTCGCCTTCCCGACCGGCAGGCCGATCCCCGACCGGACGAAAGGGAAGATCATAAGCAAGCCGGAGAACCGCCTGGTACTGCGGTACTAAGCAGCGACCGTCCTGGATAGTGAGGCAGCGGTTACTGTGGGCGGGTTCCGATCGAGAGCCGATCCGTGGCCGTAGCTGCGGGCTCGCGAGCGTCCTTGACCCGGAAGGGGCGGCAACGTCGCCATGAACAAGCCCAGCCAGCGGGTTGAGCAGGACGAGTTGCGGACTCGGATGCGCGCGACCGGGATGAGCCACCACGAGATCGCGATCGAGTTCGCCCGCCGCTACCGCCTACGCCCCCGCGCCGCCTACCGGGTCGCACACGGCTGGACACAGCAGCAGGCCGCCGACCGCATCAACGCCCACGCCACCCGGGCCGGCCTCGACCCCGAGGGCACCGCCCCGATGACCGCACCGCGGCTGTCCGAGGTGGAGAACTGGCCTCGTCCAGCTCGGCGACGTCCCACCCCCCAGCTCCTCGCCCTACTCGCCGAGGTCTACGGATGCGATCTCCACGCCCTGGTCGACGTCGATGACCGTGAGCACCTCCCACCCGCGGACGTGTTCCTGATCAACGGCATGAGCCGTCCGCCGGACCGAGCGGCTACATCGTCAGCGGCCTCTTCGTTCACGTCCTCGGCGCCTCTATGGGGCACAGCTACCGAACGACCGGTCGAAGCCGCCCCCAGTGCCGCCAGCGCCGGACACGCGCCGAACCCCAGCTCAGCCGGTCAGACGCATGAAGATCACTTGATCATTTTTCCGCAACTCGCCCCGGATGGGAGGATCGTCCTCATGCCACTCGATCGCCGGGGCTTCCTGAGCGGCCTGGGTCTCACCGCCGCCAGCGGCTCGACCCTCAGCCCGCTCGCCATGACGCCGACGATCCCATCAGGATCGTCCTCCATCGATCCACGCGTCGTCGATCACTTCGCACGCCTGCGCGCCGTGCTCGCGGAGAACGACAACCTTTTCGGACCGCGCCAGGTCATCACCACGGCGCAGGAGCAAGCCGGCCTCATCGCCACTCATCTCCGCAACGGCACGAACTCCCGCCCCCAACGGCAGACCCTGCTCCACATCCAGACGCAGTTCGCTGATCTCCTCGGCTGGCTCCACCAGGACAGCGGGGATCACGCCACCGCCGGATACTGGCTCGACCGGGCGCTGGAATGGTCACACCGAGCAGGCGACCCCAAGGCCACGGTGTTCATCCTCGCCCGCAAGAGCCAACTCGCCGCGGACCGTGGCGACCCAGTCGAAGCCGTCGACGTAGCCGACGCAGCCCTGACCAGCGCGGAACCAACCGGCCGTCTCGCCGCCATCGCCGCGACCTACAGCGCGCACGGCCACGCACTGCGGGGCGAGAAGACCACCTGCCTGACGCTCTACGACCGTGCCCACGACATCCTCGACAGGGCCGGACCCGACACCGACCCCTGGGGAGAGTTCTTCAGCCCTGCCTACATCGAAGTCCAGCGGGCACACAGCCTCGCGGCACTCGGTGACTACCCCGCTGCAGCCAGCGGCTTCCGGACCGCGATCGACGGCCTCCCCCCTGCCTTCCATCGCGACCGCGGTGTCTACCTCGCCCGCGAAGCCCTCGCGCACGCAGGAGCACGCGAACCAGAGCAAGCCGCAACACTTGGTCTCAACGCACTCACGGTGGGTGCCAGCACGCACTCCGGGCGCATCATGACTAGCCTGCGGACACTGCGTGACGCCGTCGCCGGGTGGCAGACTGTCCCCCAGGTACGCGAGTTCCGTCAGGCGATGGACCGGGTTCCCACGGCCATCGCCGTCTGACTGCCACCATCCCGCCTATCGGCTTTCCGGTCCGCCCCACTCGGGACCGGGCCCCTCAGGGAAGGACGAGCCGTTCCATGCCCCAGCTGGATGACCACCGTTGGATGACCCGGGCCATCGAACTCGCTCACCGCTGCCCACCCGCCACCGGCGCCTACTCGGTCGGCGCCGTCATCGTCGACGAGAACAACGAGGAGATCGCCTTCGGCTTCTCCCGCGAGGTCGACGACGCGGTACACGCCGAGGAGTCCGCCCTCGCAAAGATCGCACCCGACGACCCCCGGCTCGCAACCGCGACGATCTACAGCACCCTCGAACCGTGCTCGCAGCGCAAGTCCCGGCCGCGCACCTGCACCCAGCTCATCCTGGAGGCGAAGATCCCGCGAGTGGTCATCGCCTGGCGCGAGCCCAGCCTCTTCGTCGCCGACTGCCAGGGCTACGAACTCCTCGCCCAGGCCGGCGTCACCGTCGTGGAACTGCCTGAGCTTGGCGAGCAGGCCCGCGCCATGAACGCCCACCTCTCGGTCTAACTCAACGTCGTCGCGTCGCGTCGGACCGCATGGCTGCCACCAGGCTGGAGGCACGCCGCATCGTCGGCAGAATCACGTCCGCCCCGCACGCGCTGCGCAGCGACTCAAGGCCCTCCCGCGTTCCAGGAGGCCACTGGCGCAGATGCCCCCGCCGGGAAGTATCGGACGGCGGTCAGCTCCCGCCCGGTCACGATCGGGTAGATGATCCAGCCCCGAACGCAGGTGCCCGGCTCGAGGTATCCCTGGATCGGGTACTGGGGCGCGGGGAACTGGTTGTAGGTGAGATTGGCCGGTTCTGTCAGCCCGTTGCCCGCGTCGGTCACCGTCCAGGCGTCCTTCCCCACCTCGCTGCCCGCCTGGCCGGAGTCCAGACACGTCTGAACGTCGATCCCGACCCACTCGGTTCCCGCCTGTTGGGGTGCGGGGGCGCCGGGCGCGGCCTGACGCCGCTGTCCGAAGTACGTCACCGAGCCCCAGCCGGTGACCACCTCGACGCCAGGACCCGGGCGAGAGGTGGGCGACGCCGCTGGTTGAGTCGGCGTCGGCAAGAGGGGAGCTGACGAACTCGGGACGACGGCCGCGGCCGTCGCCGATTCCGCCTCGCCGCCGCCGCAGCCAGCGAGGCTGCCGACGATAGCCAGGACCAGGCAGCCGGATGCTCGTCGTATCGGTCTCTCACGCAGGACATCGCCAGCCGTTCTCATTCGCACGCGACGCCGTCGCGGTCCCGGTCAAGCTTGGTGCTGTAGCCCGGCTGACCCGCATAGAGCGGGGCGGCGCCGGCCGCGTGTGCCTCGGCACAGGATGCGAAGGAGACAGCGGCCGGCGCGGGCTCCGCTGGCGGCGGCGCCTGCGTGGTTTGTGGTGCAGCCTGGACCGGAGCAGGTGCCGGAGGCGGCGCCTGCTGCTGCACCACCTGGGTCGGGGCGGGAGCGGGAGCCTGTTGCTGGACCGGCTGCGTCGAGGCGGCAGCAGGAGGTGGTGCGGCCTCCGTGGTGGCAGAGGGCACTGGAGCGGGATCGCTCGGCGCCGGGGAAACCAGGCTCGGCGACGCACTCGGTGTCGCGGACGTCGTTGGCGTCGTTGACGCGGTGACCTTCGCCGGACTACTCACTGGCGTCTCCTCGGGCGGCGATCCCGCCAGAGAGCCGATCAGGAGCAGCAGCAGGAAGACCCCGATGACCCCACTGGCTATCGGATGTCGACGGATCCAGGCGAGAACCCGGAAACCCAGCGCCGACGATTGACGCGACATGTTGTGATCCCCCCTGCTCGTCCACCCCCGTGGGACAAGCGGCGAGCAGAGTAGCGGACCACCCGAAAGCACACAGCTACCGGGTAGCTCCACAATGAGGACGCCCCTCGGAGCGCGAGCTGCAGGGCAGACCCACCAACCCGCTCTACAAGATCAAGATCAGGTCCTGCTCCAGATCAGAAACGGACCCGCATAGCCAGCTCCACCCGGCAACATCGTCGCCAGCTCCCCCGTAGGTAACTGGACAGGTGAGTGGGCGCGCGAACGTGACGCAGCCCCGCCGGCAGCGACGACTCGGCACCGGAGCGGGGTGGTCCGGGTCTGCCCACCGGACCGGATCCGGGTTCGGACCCGAGGGATCCGTTTCCGGACCGATTGTTCTGGTGGGGGATTTCTCGGGTGGGTGGTACGTCCTGAACCGGCCGTGTCAGCCCGCGACCGGCCAGGAAATCGAGACCAGGCCGTGGGTCTTCGCCAGCGCGGCCGTGCCCTCGCCGGCCGGCGGACGGTCGGTGCCCGTCGGCCAGTAGGCGAAGGTCGGGGCCGGTCCGCCCCGTGCCTGGCGATCCCAGGCCTGGATCTGCTCGACGAGCACGGTGGCAGCGGCCTCGCCGTACGGGCCGTACGCCCGCCCGCCGAACTCGACACCGGCGCCGTCCAGCGCCGGGCGCACCGCCGGATAGGCGAACGAGTCGTCCTGCACGGTACCGAAGGGGAACCAGCTCTTGCGTTCAGCGGCCAGGTCGGTTCCCTCGTCCGCCGCCAGCCGGCAGAAGCCCGGCAGGAAGCACGCGAACCATAGGTGCAGGTCGGCGAACGACACGCCGTTACGGATCGTGACCTCGGACCACACCTCGGTCCGAGGTGTCGCCAGGACACCGTCCAGAAGATCCAGGTCCTGGGGTGGGTTGGCGTCGAAACGCAGCCTGACGTGGCGGCCGTGCCCGTCTGGCAGAAGGAAGACCCGCTCGTCGTGGGCACCGGCGCCCTGCATGGGAACGAACCCGCACACCTCGGCCGAGGTGCTCACCAGGTGATCGCCGTCGCGGCGGAACCCGATCGACCGGGTGATCCCGTTCATCCGTAGCGGTACGACGATCCGGCCGTCCTCGGCCAGCTGCGCGAGCCACGCCGGCGAGAGGTCCCAGGCGCCGGCCGTCACCAGGATCGCGTCGACCCGGTCGCCGAGCTCGGCAACGCCGTCCTCCGCGTCGGTGAGGATGACCGTGACCCGGTCCGTGTATCCGGTCGCCTCCAGAAGTGCGCGGGCCCGCTCGGTCACCTCGGGATCGATGTCCACGCTGATCACTCGGCCCGACGGGCCGACGATCTCGGCGAGGAGCGCGGCGTTGTAGCCGCTGGACCCGATCTCGATCACGCTCATCCCGAGGCCGAGCCCGGCCTGTTCGATCATCCGAGCCTGGATGAACGGCGCACTGATCGACGAGATGATCACACCATCCGCGGCCCACTTGATCGCCACCGAGTCATCGGAGTTGTAAGCAACCTCCAGCGAGGTGCCCTCGGGCACGAACAGATGCCGCGGCACGGCGCGAAACGCCCGCTCCACCTCCAGTGAGGTGATCATGCCGGTCACGCAAAGCTTGTCCACCAGCGCATTGCGGACCTCCGCCGCCCTGTCCGAGTCGCTGGGCGTGCCAATCATCTGAGTCAACGAAGATCCTCCCGGGCGGTCTCGCCCCAGCTTCGCGGCGCCACAGACGGAAGATCGTCTGCGCTCCGGCGGTGTGCGTTGCAACGACCGCCCATGCCGAGGCGCGACTCATTCCCCGGACAGGGAAGATTCGACCTCGACTGCGCATAGGCTCCTGAGCTGCGGAAACGATGACCGAAGCCCCCACCGATTCGGCGTATAGGCCACAGATGCGAGTCGGAAAGTTCGCCAGCCGGTCCGTCTACCACGCGGGCCAACAATTCTCGACCGGGTCACGTTCAGGGTCACTGCGGAAGCCCCGAGGCGAGATCGGGGATACCGGAGGTGAGGAGACGGTGCAGGGCGGCACCGGGGTGGCGAGGCAACGGGCGAATGGGGACGGCGAAGTACTCGGGTTCATCGAAGACGGGCTCGCCGTTGGGACGGCGAGCGAACTCGACCCGGCCGTAGTCGATGCCATCGCCGTTGTCGTAGCTCATCCAGCTGATCGTCTCGGTCTCGCCAGGCTGGAGAGGGGCAGTGAACAGGGGGCGGGCCTGGATGGTGTCGCCGTCGTCGTACCAGACATGTGGGACGGCGAAGACCCACCGGTGAACGCGGATGGCCTGCGCCTGGGTCGCCACGCGGACCTCGAACGCGAGGCTCGTCGCCCAGCTGGTCAGATAGTCGTAGTCGCTGAGGATCAAGGTCCGATCGCCGCGCAACCCAACGATGGCCGGAAAATCGCCCGCGCGGACCGCGCGCTGCACACGGGCGGTGATGTCCTCGACCAGGGCCCCAGTTTCACTGTCCATAGCCCAGTCCTTCCTTCCGTGGTGTCGGCATATCCGGCGGATACACCGCAGGGGTGATCACGCCCCTTCACCACTGATGCGCTGTGGCGTCGGGCCCGACCGTCCGCGACACGCGCTAGTTTCTCCGCCTGCATGCCCTGGGCTGCTCTGCCGCTTCTCGTCGTCGGCCTGGTAGGGCGGTCATCGCGGCCGAACTGTCCGGCGGTCGCCGACTGGTCCTGCAACCCGACCTCCGGTTCAGCGACAGCATGGCCGGACTCCGGTCAGGCCGCATGCAGCTGCCGGTCGAGGCTGGCGCGGGTATCGGCTGAGGTGAGTGGAGAGGCCGGGGACAGGTCGGGCGGATTAGCCACCTCGCGTCAGACAGCGGGCACGAAGTGGCGAAAGGGTTCTGCGGGCGAGTGAGGCAGTCCGATCAGATGGGTGCCGGATACCGGTTCGGTGCTCGCTAGGTAGCTGCCGAGTATGGAGGTCAGACTGGCGGCAACAGCGGCGGTGTCAGCGGCCGAACCATGGAAGGTGGGTACGGAGCAGCCCCGGGTGGGGATGAGCTCGTCGCCTGGGGGCAGATCCCTCCAAAAGGTATGGAAGGCTTCGAGCTCGCCGTCGGCGCTGATCTTCTCGCCGGCGCGCTGGTCGATCGTGTTCGGCCCGGAGGGGTTCGTCCGGTCGCTGACGGTGAGTAGCCCAAGGGTGCTGGTTCTCGCGTCGGTCGCGACTTGAGCGAGCAGCGGGCGACCTGGCATCGGCGCGAGGTCGTCGAGGAGCTGGCCGATGGCGCGGGAGACGGTGGCGTCGAGGACGAGGTCGGCGTCGAGGATCGACGCGATGGCACCTGGGACAAGACCGACGTGCGCCTCGACCTCCAGATCGTCGCGGATCGCGGCAAGGCGCTTTCGCAGTGCTTCTGCCTTCGCTGTGCCGATGTCTTCCTCGGTGAAGTCCTGACGCACCAGCAGGCCTCCGGTGACGGTGCCGGGGTCGCAGAGGATCAGACGTTTGGCGCCGGCGCGGGCGATGAACTCGGCGATCCAGGATCCGAGGCCGCCGCACCCCCAGACGTGGATCGTCTTCCCCTGATAGGCGTTGGCGGGACGGTTAGCGTCGCGTCGGGTTGTGACGCTGTCCCGTTCGTCGGACACGGCGCACCACTCCACGGGTGTCTGGTGGTCGATCTCGCCCGCCCCAATGCTGATCACCGGGGTGGTGCGCTGACGGACGAGCCGACGCAGTTCGTCGGCCGCCGTGGCGGGCACCTGGCCTGCGAGAAGGTGAGGAGGGCCGCCGACGGGGTGCGGGATCGCGAGGATGAACGTCTGCGGCGTGCCCTCCTGGTTTCGAGCAGCGGCAGCCGCGAGAGCCGTGAGGAAGGGCACCGATTGCGCCCGCGGCCGCCATGCGCCGAAAGCTCCAGGCCTGACTGCGGTGTCGAGCAGCTCCAGAAGGCCCCGCAGTCGGCTCCCTGCTCCGAGAGGCAGGGGATCTGCCAGCTGGAAGACCACGGTTCGGTGTCGTCCGGTGTGATCGTCGCTGTAGCAGAGGTCGTGTCGATGTGGAGAACGCACGGCGAGGTAGGCAGGCTGGGCCGTGAGCGCCATGCCGGATTCACGGATGACGATCGTGGGGATGCCCGGTGTGCGGTGCAGGATCCCGCCGACCGCGTGGAAGAGGGCTACCTCGGGGTTGAACCGCGCAGCTGCCGCGTCCGCGAGCCAGTCGTGCAGCCGGTCGATCGCGCTGGCGAATCCGCGCCGAGGGTCCCATTCCCTCGCCGAGTCAAGGTAGATACACAGTCGTCGTCCCTGCAGCACGTGCGGGTAACCCAGGAATCGACCATGATCGACCTCGACGACCGGAGGCGACAGCTGACTGGCGCCGATCCTCAGAAGGAACTCCTCCTTCTCGCGTAGGGGAAGACCACGTGGGGCGCGGGGCAGGCCGCCTGTTCGTAGCCGGATGCGGGCCTCGACGAGCCCGCCGTCAGTCAGCCGCGGGTGGTCGAGCAGCTGGAACTCGTTTGGGAAGTCAGCGGCGACCGCGCGCAGTTCACGGATGGCCGACTGCTGCCAGTCTGTGAACTCGGCACGTCTCCGTCTCGTCACCGGTCGCGCGCCTCGCTACCCGGCTCGGCCCGAGCGGCCGGACGAGGAGATGCCCGGGGGCTTGATGCCGTCGGTGATTCGACCCGCGACCCCGGCGGTGCCGAACTTGCTGCTGGCCGACGAGGTCTTCGGAGCCTGGAACTTGTCCCCGAAGAGCTCCTGCCACTTCTTGACGCTCTTCTCTTCGTCAGTCTCGAGGTAGGCCTCACGGATCTCAGCCGCGTGGACGTGGATGCGAGCGCGGAAGTAGGAGTAGGTCGTCTGGTCCCATCGATGGTCGAAGGTGACCAACGGGTTCGACGGGTCGACGATGGACGGCTTAGTCAGGCGGGCCTGCAGCCACACGTCCAGATCGCTGACCAGGTGCAGCAGGGCGGTCGGTAGATCCTGATAGTAGCCCGGGTCACCAATCTTCTTCCAGGCGGCGACCTGTTCGCCGAGGAGGGTGGTGATGAGGATCGACTTGGTGCCGGTGAAGGAGTTCTTGTGGTCGCGCAGGAACTTCAAGAGACGGATCACCTTGCGCAGGTTGCCGTCGGCGATCTTGTCCCGCTCCTTCATCCACGCGGTGAAGCCGTCCGGGTTGGTCGTCTCGAACTGGTTGAGGTCCCGGTTGATGATCACCTGGCGACCGTCGGCGAGGATCACGTACGGGACGACGTCGACGTGCATCTCGTGGTCCGCGTACTCAATGTAGACACAGCGGCACTTTCGGCCGTGTGGCATGCCACCGTACCGCGAGTGGTGGTGGATGACCTCCCAGACAGCGTTGCTGTACTCCCGTACGTTGTCTGACCAGACAGCTTCCTCCTTCATCTGGAGGAGGAAATCAGCGTCGAACGGCTTGCCATTCTGCGGACTAATGATCGTCTCCTGAGCCCAGGAGCCCTGCGGGATCTTTTTGATTAGGCGCGGGCCGAGCTCAGGATCCGCGCTGAGGGCCGTGTAAATGGCGTCGACACGGGCGGCGAGCAGGTCCAGCTTCGGCTGGCTGAGGTTGACCGTGTTCTTCAAGAAGCTGTTGAAGTAGTCGGTGTGCTTCACGGAACGTTTCCCTGGGGTGATCGTGGGTGAGAAGGAGCCGGCATCTACGATCCGGCCGGGGACGCGCGGGAGAGGTCGGAGCCCTGGTCGGTCAGGTGTTGACCTCGACGGCGCTCACGTAGGTGTCGTTCTGCCGCTCGTACACCTCGACGGGCGGCTGGGCGCCACGCATGAAGGCGCGTCCCATCTCGATGGCGGCGCTCAGCGGTGTGGCGGCGACGAGATGCCATCGCGTGGCTCGGGGGCACGTCGTCTCGACCTCGGCGAGCAGGCTCCGCCAGCGGTCAGCGAAGTTCCGCAGCGTGTCTGGATGCGAGACGAGCCGAGGGCCAAACAGATCGCCCTGCGGTCGAATCTCAACGTACGGCAGCCCCTGCAGCGGCTCCGGCAGCTTGAGCCTCTGGACCTCGGCCGTCAGCGAGGCGGCGAGGACGACCTCTCCGGCCGCGGTGGAGTCGAGGGCGGCGCGGATGGTGAAGTCGTGGATTTCGGCGGTCTCGTCCCAGCGCCAGCCTTGATCTCCGTCCCGATGCTTCTGGTAGAGGCGGGTGTCGGTCTTGTCGTCGAGCCGGGAACCCAGGTAGACGAGCAGCGGGATCGGCGCGATCGCGAAGATCGACAGATGGTCAACGACGCCGCTCGCGACTGCCTGCTCGACGAGTGCCAAGGTGTGGTCGATCGTCTCCTGGGCAGCAAGCCAGTAGGAGGAACGACTCGGGTCGCCGGCGAGGTGGCAGGCGAAGTCCCCCTGCCACCGGCCGTCCGCGAGGCCGAGATAGCCGGCGGCCAGCAGCGCGTCGGCTGTCTGCCGCTGCGAGGCGAAGGCGGTAGCCCCCCGTACGAGACCACCGACCCGGATCGGCGCGGTACGGCGCAGCCCGCCGCTCGTCGCGGCTACCCGCACACGGTCCTCATGCCGCGTCTTCAGGTCACGGAGGCGGTCAGTCGTGAAGTACGGAGAGTGATCATCACTGTCGATCAGACGGTGGCAACCGTGACACAGCAGAAGGAGGTTCTCCTCCGTCTCTCTCTCCGTGAGGTCCTCGACGAGCCCGCGAGGAGAGCCAGGAGTGGCCGTGGCGCCGACATTGTGTGCCAGCTCGCCAACGAGGACCGTGTGGAGGAAGGTACGGGCCGCGCCGAGCAGGCTGACGGAGCACATGACGCAGCACCCGCCGGCCCGCGCCCAGACAGCGATTCGCACCGAGGGCTTGATGTTCCCCCGAGCGACCGCCGTGTCCCGAACCTTCTTAGATGCCATAGATCGGAAGGTATCCGACGGGTCCGACAGAACCGGCTCGCCGCCCGGTGTACCAGATACATGGCCGCGCCGCCCGATGGACGCAGCCAGCTTCGCCCGGCCCTGGGGAGTGAGGACAACCTCCCCGTCCACCCCGGCGGTCTTGCGGCCAACGTCACGCTCCGTAACCCGGTGTGGTGGCCCGCCGGGGACTCGAAACCTGGGCTGGCTTACTCCTTCCGATCGGCCGGGTTTCTGGTTGCCTGGGTGCAACACCCAGGCAACCAGAACCGATCTGGACGGCTACGGTCAGGCCGCGTGTTGCTGATGGTCGAGGCCTATGGGGGGCATTGGCTGCGGCGGGTGAAGGCGGTTGGGACGCCCGGGGAGATTGATCTTGTCTTCGTGGCCTGTGGCGGCGCGGTCCAGGGGCGACCAGACGAGGGACAACTGGCCCAGTCCGAGGCGACCGGCGCTAGCGCGGGTCAGGGGTAGCCAGCGGACCAGGGTGGCGTCCAGGTGTTGGTCGGGTTCGGCGAGGTCCGCGGCCGTGGTCGCGACGGGTACCCGTGCGGGCTGGTCGAGGTGGCGCAGCGCATCGACCAGCGCCTCGCGGATCCGGGCCTCCCGGCGGGTCGTGGTGGTCCAGATCAGGAGCGGTGTGGTGATCCGGGTCTCCTTGGCGAGCTGATGGTAGGTGTCGATCTTGAGGGCGAGGCGGCGTAGCGGTTCGGTGCCGAAGTCCAGCTCGACGAACCACTCGATCTCGGCGCCGCCCTGCGCCCAACGGCCGTAGCCGTCCGGGCGGACGATGTCCCCGTACAGTCCCGCGCACCGTTCCTCTGACCACCAGGCCGTGAGTCGGCCGGTGGCGTCGGGCTGGCGGGCGTGGTGGATCAGCCGGGTGAACATCCCATTGACCGCGACCCGGTGGGCCAGATGCAGGGAGTGGGCGATGCCCATGGCCCGGTCGTGCTGGTAACCGATCTTCCTCGGGTCCAGGCCGTCCTCGTGCGCGAGGACGGCGGCGCCAGCGACGTCGAGGACGTAGTGCATGGGCGACAGGCCACTGATGGCCAGGGGCTGGAACCGGTCGAGGACCCGCCAGCGGTACAGCTCCAGCAGACGGATGTTCGCCGACCGGCGGGTGACCCAGCCGAGTTCGACGATCTGGTGGGTGGTCAACACCCGGTGCTCGTGGATCATGCGGGTGATCCACCGGTCCCGTGGGGTCAGGTGGCGGGCCAGCCACAGTTGGTGCTCACCGCTGGACACGATGCGGGCGGTGGGTCGGGCGTAGGTGCGGCGGCCGAGGTAGGTCTGCTGCGGAGGGTTCGTGATCATGCGGAGAGGTCTCCCGAGGGTCGTCAGGCAGGCAGAGATCGACGAACAGGCAGGTAGGAAGGGGCAGATGGCAGGCCAATCCGGAGGTGAGCGGGCAGTCGCATCCGCACCGGGACATCCCGCCCGCCAACACACGGGGTGCGCGCCAGTCCCACCCGTCGGGGCGGGGACCCTCATCCGACAGCGGCCAGCGCACCTGTCTCGGCCGACTCGACCGGCCCAAGGTCAACCATGTCGACGTCTCCCGGCACGACCACCGCGGGCAGCCCGTCCGCAGCCGCGTCATCGGCCTCCAGCACGATCGCGGCTGTGCCGACCTCAGACGCGTCAGCGTTGGGGACGTGTTCCTCCAGCACCCGGTGCGCCTCGATGCGCAGTTGCGTGACCAGCGCCCGCGCCTTCTTCGAGCCGACTTTCAGCCGCTTGCGCAGCTCGTCCGAGGAGATCGGACGGCGGTGTTCCTCCCAGTAACGGGCGTCCTCACGCCGCGCCCGGTCCAACAGCGAACCATCGACCACCACGGCGTTCGCCTGCTCGGGAGCGCGCTGCGCAGGAACCGCACCCACCTCGGCCCGCGGGCTCCCACCTTCCGTTGCCACAGGCACCGCGGTGGACACCACTGCCCCGGCAGTCTCTGTCGGCCGGGATGCGGGCTGAGGGATCGCGGCGTCCTGCGCTGCGGGATGGAAGGTGGTGGGGTGGCGCATCGCGCGCAGGAGCCCCGGGCCAACCTCAGACCAGCCGATCAGCAGCGCCGGGCCGACCGCGTCGAACGCGGCCTTCCCGTAGTCCCCCGCGATCACCGGCTCGGCGATGTTCAACGCCAGCGTCACCACGCTGGAGAACACCAGCAGCCGCCGCGCCGGACGCAGCAGCTCCGGCGGAGCACCCTGCAGCGCCATCTGCCGCGTGCCCAGCAAGAGGCCCACCACGGACAAGTCGACCGCCGGAGCCACCAACGGCGCGACCCAGACCGGCACTCCCAGACGCAACCCGAGCTGGAACACATTGCCGAACCCGAAGGCGAACGTGAGCCCGACGACCACAATCATGATCACCGTGACGAGGGTGACCGCCGCGTCACTTCCTGCTACCGGCCGCGTTCCAGTCGAAGCGTCCATCACGGCGGCGCCATCAGCGGCCATCAGGCACCGCCCCCGGTCAGCGCCCGCGCCGCCGCCGGCCGCGATCCGTCACTGGGCGTGATAAATGCAGGTACGCGGGCCGACACGACCAGGCTCGCTTTGGCCCGGTTCTGCGTGGATGCTGTCCGAGCCTCCCCGGGGGCACACGACTTGGGTGGTTTGTGCCCAGTGGGACTGGGCCTTGGCGTCGTGTCAGTTTGTTGGGGGGGCGACCCCCCAAGCCCCCCGGGTGGCCGGCGCTCTTGGGTAGCCGGGGTTTTGGGGTGGCTTGCCGGTCCGATCGGTGCCCGGGCGAGTTGGTTCGTGGCCAGCGGTTCGTAGATCTTCGCCGTACCCGGTCGAGCATCGTCGCGACCTCCGAGGGCCGCGGGAGCAGGCGCTCACCGGCCAGTGCCGTCACCTCGTCCGGTCGTTGGTCCCACCGACGTAGACGTCTGGCGCGTCGAACGCCGACCGCAGGCAGCCGGATCAGTCCCTTTATTGATCAAGCCGTGGTGCGGGTTGCGCCGCGCGGCCGGCTGCGCCTGGCCGTGCTCGCCGGGCGCGTCGCAGCCCGCACGACGTAGACGATCCCGAGATGTTCGAGGAACGACACCGGCCGACAGCGTCCCGGAATCGGCCGAGACACCGCGCAGGGAACCGCGGGGCATCCGCCGCGTGCGCCGGTGGCAGCCGAAAACGAGCAGAGGCACGCCGGCCAAAACCGGGAGACAACGCGAGAACGCCACGCTCCCCGGACAGCGCGGGTGAACTCCATGCCGTCAGGCAATCACGGCGTTGCGCCTGAGACAGCGCTTGTCGCGTAACGACTACCTCAGAGACTCCTGTGGTACCGGACCATGGGCAGTGCCGTGAAACCGGCGCTTTCGTAGGTGGCTCGCGCGGGAGCATGACCCGGATCACCGCCGGTCTCGACGATGGCAACGCGGCATCCAGATCTTCGGATGTACTCGATGGCTTGCGTCATCAAGGCATCCGCGATCCCCTTCCGCTGATGGCGCGGATCCACGCCGATAACCTCGATCTCGCCCCTGCTCAGCTCCCGATCAATGATGACAGCGACGAAACCGGCGGCGTGTTCGTCGACGTCCGCCACCCAGACCCTGGCCTTATCCCCCAGGCAGACCCCGCGCACGAACTCCGCATGAGAAACGGGCCAGTCCGGCCATACCCGAAGAAAGACGGCACGCCCAAGCACCTGTTCGACCGACGCGAAAACCGGGCCCCATGCATCCACCGAGAATGCAACGACCTCTTCCACATCCGCGGCGAGCAGAGGACGTATCACCGGATCCACGGACTCAGTATGGCTGGTGTGGGCGCAGTCAATCGGCTTTCGGCGTCCTGTGATGTACCGCAGGCCGAACGGCTGGGGAGACCATCACGAATTCCTACTGGACCTCTGATCACGCCAGAAGGTCTTGGCCTCAGGCATGAGCGCCGTTCCCCCGCGATACGCACGACGATCCCGCCGGGGAAGGGGCAAGGGGCCCGCGTAGCCCCGTCAGACGGCCTTGCATCCCTCGCCCATGTACCGGCACCATCGCCGTCCGGCGCTCCTCGTAGCGTCCCGCATCAGAATGGGTGCAGGCCCTCCGCCGTCAGGTTCGGTGAACGGTGCCCGAGCCGCCGTCGCACGTCGAACAGCACGTCGAACAGCAGGGTGAACCGCGATGCCCGCGCGTGCGTCCAAAAGCCATGACGTCAAGGGACATTGATCGCAAGCTGACCGTTGTCGGTGCTCTTGCCTCTCTTGTGGCGGCTCTTGCGCTGACTGGCTGCGAAAATTCGGGCGAGCCCACTCAGCCGCAGGTCCTGCCCTCGGTGCCCAGCGGCGGCACCGTCGTCGGGGCCGCCGTCGTCGACTGTGGGAGCGAGCGGATCGGGCCACGCAGCCTGGCCGCCGGGGAGGCCCGACGGTGCTTCGTCGAGGCGGTCGCCGCCCGGCGGGCAGCAGTGCTGGAAAGCACCGCGCTCGACACAGAGGGCGATCCGACCGTCTACTCGCTCACCGGCGACACCCGAGGTGGCATCGCCGTCCTCGAAGACCGCAGCAAGGCCCGGTTCCGCGGCGCCGGTCCAGCCCGGTGGCGGTTCGTCTGTACGTCCATCGACAGCGCCGAGGAGACCAGGCCTGGTCATGCCGATCTCGTCGTCAACCGCCTGCGCGGGTGCACCTCTCCCGAACCCGTCTGACCCCACTGGGCTGTTGCCGGCCGGATCGGTCTGATGATGTATGCGACGGCCCGCTGTGGGAATGTGCCCGGCGGACGGCGGACAATTCGAACTCGACACCGGCGACGGATCTCTAAGCCGGAACGGCCCAGCGCTGGGAGCGGAACATGGATACGGCACCTCCAGCCGCCGGCGATGGTGATGGCGATGGCGATGGCAGCTCCGGCGACGGCCACGGTGACGGTCCGCGCGACGTCGTGCAGCTCACCATCCCCGCCACCGGAGCTTTCCTGGTCGTCCTTCGCACCGCGACCGCGTCCCTGGCCGCGCGGGCGGACTTCACCCTCGACGACATCGAGGATCTGCGGATCGCCGTGGACGAGGCCTGCGCCCTTCTGCTGGTCTCCGCGGTCCCCGAATCGTCCCTGGAATGCGTCTTCACGCTGTCGCCGGGCGTCCTGAGGGTGACCGTCTCGGTCGACAGCCTCGACGGTGAGCCGCCGTCGAGGGACACGTTCGCCTGGACCGTGCTGAACGCGCTCGCCGGTGAGGTCCGCACTTCCACCGGGCCGGGCCGACGAGTCACGATCGAGCTGGCGAAGCGACGCGGCGGTGAATAGCCGGTCGCCCGCGCCTACCGTCCAGCTCCCCGGCGCCGTCAACGTGTCCGGATGCGCCTCCTCCAAGACCTCCCATCGGCGGGCCGGGCGGACTGTTCGGCATGAATGTCAGGCCATCGCGGGTAACCGCTCATGGCCTCAGCCGGTGGGCAGAAGTTCGTTCAGAAGCGTTTCGACGTGGGCGCGGATCGCGTCGCGGATCGGGCGGACGGCGTCGACGTCAAGGCCGGCGGGGTCGTCGAGCTTCCAGTCCTCGTATCGGATGCCGGGGAAGACCGGGCAGGTGTCGCCGCAGCCCATGGTGATGACCAGGGTCGAGGTCGCGACCGCGTCGGCGGTGAGGATCTTCGGTGTCGCAGCGGCGATGTCGATGCCGATCTCGGCCATCGCCGCCACGGCTACCGGGTTGACCTCAGTTGCCGGAACTGAGCCGGCGGAACGGACTTCGACCTGGTCGCCGGCGAGGTGGGTGAGGAAGCCGGCGGCCATCTGGGAACGGCCGGCGTTGTGCACGCAGACGAACAGGATCGACGGTTTCTCGGGCACGGATGGCTCAGTCCTTTCACGGTGTGGGAAACCGCCTGCTCACCGCCCGGCAGACGCCAGTGGGTAGAGCACGCGGACCAGGCAGTAGCCGACCAGGCCACCAACGACCTGGGCGACGACGAAGGGCGGGACGGATGCGGGGGCGATACCGGCGAACGTGTCGGAGAGCATCCGTCCGAGGCTGATCGCGGGATTCGCGAAGCTGGTGGAGCTGGTGAACCAGTAGGCGGCGCCGATGTAGGCGCCGACCGCGGCCGGTGCCCGTTCCGCGCGGGCGGTCCGGGTCAGCGAGAAGATCAGCAGGATCAGCCCGGCGGTGGCGACGACCTCGGCGAGCAGGTGTGCTCCCGACGCCCGGTGGTGCGTAGAGATCGACACCGCCGGGCCGTCGAACATCAGGTTCGCCAGGATCGCGCCTCCGCAGCAGCCGGCGGCCTGGGCGGGCAGGTAGGCGGCGGCGTCCCGCCACGGCAGGCCACCGAACGCGGCGTCGACCGCCGTGACGACCGGGTTGAGGTGGGCGCCGGACACCGGCCCGACCATCAGGATGATCGCGTACAGGCCGGCGGCGGTCGCCGCGGCGTTCTCGACCAGTTGCAGGCCGACCTGGCCCGGGCTCAGCTGCTGCGCGGCGATTCCGGAACCGACGACCAGTGCCGCCAGCAGCAGGCCGCCCAGCGCCTCGGCGAGCAGCCGTCGTGCCAGCGGCGGCCGTACCAGCGGCGGATGGCCCGCCAATGCGTTCGTCACGGGCGGCGGGTTCAGCAGCAGGAGCCGGTCGAGGCCGGTCCCGGCTCCGCCGTGGATGCGGTGGATGCGGTGGTTGCGGTGACTGTGCCGACTGCGGTGGATGCGGTGGTTGCGGTGACTGTGCCGACTGCGGTGGATGCGGTGGCGTCTGGCGCGCAGATCGGGCCGCAGTCGCAGGCGGAGCCCGGGCCCCCGGCACGCTCCGCACGTTCGGCGGCCGACGGCGTCGCACCTGGACGGGTCGTCTCGGCGACGTCGGCGAGCACCGTGTAGACCTCCCACGGCGCGCCGTCCGGGTCGTCGACCCACACCTTGTCCTGCAGGGCGTAGCAGCAGGCCGTGTTCTCCTCCACCGCCGTCGCCAGCCCGGCCCCGGCGAGGCGCGCGGTGGCCGCGGACACCTCGTCGGACGTCCCGACCTCGATGCCCAGGTGGTTGAGCGCCCCGGCGACCCCGGCACCACGCGCCGCCGGGTTCTCGATCAGGACCAGCTTCAACGGCGGCGCGTCGATCGCGAAGTTCGCGTACCCCGGCCGCCGTTTCGCCGGCTCGGCCCCAAACAGCCTCCGGTAGAACTCCACCGCCGCGTCCACATCCGAGACGTTCAGCGCCAGCTGCACCCGCTCCATCACGAACCCCCACGATCACATCGACGACCGTCTATGTCTGGATGAGCAGAGGATGACCGACCACATAGACGACTGTCAATGTCCTGGGGCATGCTGGGACCCATGGCGACGACACCCCCGCCGGCCGCGAGCCCCGCCCTCGCCCCTCGCACCGAGGCCCCCGAGCTCACGGGAGCACCAACGGGAGCGCTCTCGGCCTGCTGCGGGCCACTGGCCCGCGAGCCGTTGTCCGTCGAGGACGCCGAGCGGCTCGCCACCGTCCTCAAGGCGATCGCCGTGCCCACCCGACTGCGACTGCTGTCCATGATCTACGCACGTGACGGCGGTGAGGCCTGCGTCTGCGAGCTCACCGAGCCGCTCGGCCTGACCCAGCCCACGGTCAGCCATCACCTCAAGGTCCTCGTCGACGCCGGTCTGATCACCCGCGAGAAGCGCGGCGTGTGGGCCTACTACCGCCCCGTGCCCGGCACCATGGCCACCCTCGCGGCGATGCTCACGCCGACACCGGCACCAGCACCTGTTGCCTTTCCCACCGTTCCGTAGCGAGACGGCCCAGGTACCCCGGGGGGTACCCTCGCCGTGGAGGTGGGGCCTGGTGGAGATGAACGCCGCGATCCTGTCGGACGCGCTGACACGGTTGCGTCGCGCCCACGGTCAGCTCGGCGCCGTCATCGGCATGATCGAGAACGGTGACGACTGCGAGCGGGTGCTGACGCAGCTCGCGGCGGTGTCACGGGCGCTGGACAAGGCGGGCTTCAAAATCATTTCCACCGGAATGCGCCAGTGCCAGGCCGCACGCGAACGCGGCGAGCAGCCACCGCTGACGGAGGATCAACTGGAGAGGCTGTTCATGGCCCTGTCCTGACGCCCGTACCGGGGCGCTCCCGGGGCCGTGCGGGCGGTGGAACCGCGAGGCAGTCCCACCACCCGCGCGGTGTGGCACCGGCCACCCGCGCGGTGTGGCACTGGGCGGGCGGTACCAGGTTCCGCAGATACCCCCCCGGGTATGGGGGCGCCCGTCCGGGGTGCGGCGGCGACGGCCCGGCGTGTTGGAGCCGTCCCGCCGGGCATCGGTGGGTGCCGTCACGGCCGTCGCCGGGCACCGGTCAGGTGCCGGCCCGCACTCCGCGGGGCCCCGGCGAGCCGCTGCCCCGGCCGCACCCGGCACCACCTCGACATCAGCGACCAGGCACGACCAGCGAGCACGAGCAGGCATGACCAGCGAGCAGATGAGCAGACGACCAGACGAGCCGAAGGGAAAAGCCGATGACCGTGGGAGCGGAGCTCCGGATCGACGTCCAGGTCGTGGAGACCTCGTCGCTGGGTGATCGCAGCTACCTGGCGCACGACGGGCAGGTCGCGGTCGTCGTCGATCCGCAGCGTGACATCGACCGGGTCCTCGCCCTGGCCGGGCGGCTCGGGGTCAGGGTCACCCACGTCGCCGAGACGCACCTGCACAACGACTACGTCTCCGGCGGGCTCGCCCTGGCCCGGATCACCGGCGCCCGGTACCTGGTCGCGGCCAGCGACGTGGTGGGCTTCGACCGCCTTCCTGTCGCCGACGGCGACGAGATCGCGGTGTCGGGCGCGATACGGCTGCGGGTGGTCGCCACACCCGGGCACACGTTCCACCACCTGTCGTACGTCCTCGACGGCACCGGCGGGCCGGTGGGGGTGTTCACCGGCGGGTCGCTGCTGTTCGGAACCACCGGCCGCACCGACCTGCTCGGCCAGCGCCACGCCCACACCCTCGCCGCGCAGCAGCACGCCTCGGCGCGCCGTCTCGCCGACCTGCTGCCCGACGGCACGCGGATCTGGCCGACCCACGGGTTCGGCAGCTTCTGCTCCGCCACCCAGTCCGACGCCCGTGCCTCCACGATCGGCCGGGAACGGCAGGTCAATCCCGCGCTGCGGCTGGAGAGCGACGCGTTCGTCACCGAGGTCCTCGCCGGGCTCGACGTCTACCCGGCCTACTACGCGCACATGGGTGCCCGTAACGCCGACGGTGCCGCGCCGGTCGATCTAACCCCGGCCCGCCCGGCCGACCCGGCCGAGCTGCGCGAGCGGATCATCGCCGGCGAGTGGGTGGTCGACCTGCGCTCGCGCAGGGCGTTCGCGCACCGGCACCTCGCCGGAACGCTGAGCTTCGGCCTGGACGGACCGATGTCCACCTGGCTGGGCTGGCTGGTCCCCTGGGGCACGCCGATCACCCTGCTCGGCGAAAGCGAGCGGCAGGTCGCCGACGCCCAGCGCGAACTCGCCCGCATCGGCATCGACCGGCCCGCCGCCGCCGCGAGCGGCGATCCCGACCACTGGGCCGCCGGCGAGGAGCAGCACCTCGCCCGGCTCGCCACCGCCACGTTCGCCGACCTCGCCGCCGCCCGCCGCGGAACCGTCCCGCCCGGGCTTCCGCTGCCGCTGCTGCCGCCGTCACCGCCGCCGTCACCGTCACCGCCGCTGCCGGCGCCGGATGTCGTGCTCGACGTGCGCCTGGGCAACGAGTGGCGCGCCGGCCGCCTCGACGGCGCCGTGCACATCCCCCTGCCCGACCTGCCGGCCCGGCTCGACGAGATCCCCGCCGGCACCGTCTGGGTGCACTGCGGATCCGGGTACCGCGCCGCGGTCGCCGCCAGCCTGCTGCAACGTGCCGGCCGCCAGGTGGTGCATCTCGACGACGACTTTCCCGCCGCCGCCGAGGCCGGCCTGACCATCGTCAACGACGAAACGGAGATCCGATGACCCGCAACGCCCCCACCGCCGGCGGGAGCCCCGCCACGATCGACGCGGCCACCCTGGCGCAGCTGATGGCCACGGCGCGGCCGCCGCGGCTGGTCGACGTACGCACCTCGGGCGAGTTCGAGACGGCCCACATTCCCGGCTCGCACAACGTTCCGCTCGACCTGCTGCGCGCCCACCTCAGCGACCTGCGCACCCACCTCGACGACCATGTCGTGCTCGTCTGCGGCTCCGGGCAGCGTGCCACCGCGGCCGCCGCGGACCTCGCCGCGGCGGGCGTGGCGAACCCGCGGATCCTCACCGGTGGGATGGGCGCCTGGCAGTCACTGGACGCCCCAGTGCGCGCCGGCCGGCCCCGCTGGGAGCTCGAACGGCAGGTCCGCCTCTTCGCCGGCTCCCTCGTGCTCGGCTCGGTCGTGGCCAGCACGGTGCTCCCACGCGCGAAGTGGGTCGCGGCGGGGATCGGCACCGGCCTGACCGTGGCGGCCCTGACGAACACCTGCACGATGGCGATGCTGCTGGCGAAGCTCCCCTACAACCGCGGCCCCCGCCTCGACATCGGCGGCGTCATCGCGGCCCTGGGCGGCCCGCGGCCGTGATCGCCGCGCTGGGCCTCGGTGCGGCGATCGGAATCCTGCTCGGCCTGCTCGGCGGTGGCGGCGGCATCCTGGCCGTCCCCGCCCTCGTCTACGGAGCCGGACTGTCGGTGAAGGCCGCCGTGCCGACCTCGCTGGTGGTGGTCGGGATCTCGTCCGCCACCGGGCTGCTGCCCCGGCTGCGTGCCGGCCAGGTCCGCTGGCGCATCGCCGCGGTCGTCGGCACCGCCGGCGCGCTGGCGGCGTTCGGCGGCGCGGCCCTCAACCGGCTGCTCGACCCCCGCGTCGTCCTGATCGGGCTGGCGGCCGTCATGGTCGTCGCCGCGGCCCGCCTGCTGCACGGGGACACCGAGGCCGGTGGCGACTGCGCCCGGCCCGATGGCGGCGTCAACTGGCGCGGCTGCCTGCCCAAAGCCATCGCGACCGGCATCACCGTCGGGTTCCTCACCGGCCTGTTCGGCGTCGGCGGCGGCTTCCTCGTCATCCCCGCGCTGGTCCTGTTCCTCGGCCTGCCCATGCCCCTGGCGGTCGGCACCTCCCTGGCTGTCCTCGTCATCAACTCCGCCGCCGGTTTCGCCGCCCATGCCGGTGACGCCACGCTCGACCACGGCATCACCGCCGCGTTCACCGCCACCGCGATCATCGGCTCGCTGCTGGCCGGACGGTTCGGTGCCAACCTGCCCGCCGACCGCCTGCGCAGGTCCTTCGCGTACCTCGTGCTCGCCGTCGCCGCGTTCGTCGCCGTCCAGGCCGCCGTCAACCCGCCCAGCAGCTGACGTCCCGAAGCAACCGTCCCGAAGCGACGTCCCGAAGCGACGTCCCGCCGGGCAGCCCGCTACCTGGCGCCGACGAGCAGGTAGGCGGCCGTGACCGTCACCGCGGCCACCACCGCGCCGGCGACGGCCTGCGCCGGGGTGTGACCGTCAAGCTCGTCGTGATCCGCTGCGAGGTCCTGGCCCTCCGCCGGGCCTTCGGCCAGGCGGGCGGTCCGGGCCTGTACCCGCGCCCATGCCACGACCGGGACCAGCAGCCAGCCGAACACGAAGGCCGGGCCGAACACGAAAAGGACGACGGTGGCGCAGCTGGCCGCCGCCGCCACATGTCCGCTGATCTTCCAGAACTTCGTGATCACCGTGAGAATCAGCGCCTCGACGATGATCGCCGCGTACACGGTGACCAGATTCCGCGGTGCGCCCAGCACCGCCAGCAGAAAGCAGCCGGCGCTCACCGACGCGCAGCCGAACAGCATCGGCGCCATCCGTTTGCTGCGTTCGGGAACGTGGTGGCCGGACCATCGGCGCTGCCGCACCCCGTGAAAGATGAACGCCATCGGGATGACCGTTCCGAACAGGATGGAGACGGCGCCCCAGAGCAGGGCGTGCGCGGGGTCCGGCGCGTCGTGCCAGGCGATGAGCGCGAGCAGCGCCGTGACGAGCACCGCCGGCGCGGCGACCTCGGCGACGATGACGGCGACCCGGGTCGCGGGTGTCGATTTCGGTGGTGTTCTGGTCGTGGTGGTCGTCACCTGATATCTGTCCGCCCCGCTTCCGCCGGAATCATTTTTCCCTGCCATCCCGAGGATAATCGCAGGCGGCCGGACGACGGCCGTCCGACGGACTTGTCGGTGGGTCGGTCCGTACCAGGCATGTCACGGACGGAAGGCCCGGACATCGAACTCGAAGAGAGCCTTGTTCGAATTCCTCTTTCGTATTACCTCGACCTCTACACCAACATAGCCGAGCTCGCGCAGCATACGGGCGTACCAGTCCTGCGCGGGTACAACGTGACCGTAGAAGGTGGAGTTTCCGACAATATAGGAGATCCGCCCGCCGGGCCGGACGAGACCGGTGCTGGCCTGGAAGTGCAGCCACATGTCGTGGTGGTATTTCCGGACGTACGCGGCCAGCAGCGGCCCGCTCCGGTCGTCGGCGGCGGCGATGCGCGCGCACACGGCGTCGAGCTCGTCGTCGACCGGCGTGCACGTGCTCGGCAGCCAGGTCCGCAGCCTCGACGTCGCGCTGCCCCACGTGCCGCCGATCGCGCGCCAGTCGAGCTGCCCGGCCTCCACGGGGCGGTCGAGGAAGCGCAGCCAGTACATGTAGGGCCGCAGCTCCCGGATGTAGGACATCCGGTTCACGTAGGGCGGGCTGGTAAGCACCAGGTCGGCCGGGCGCAGCCGGGCGGGGCATCCGCGCGAGTCCCCCTCGTGGACGGCCGCCGTGCCGGGCAGGTCGAGGCGGGCCGACTCGATGAGGTCCGTGGCCTCGGCCTCCCATCTCGCGATCGCGGCCCGCGCGATCGCGGCCCGTGAGATCGCGGCCTCCGCTGCCGGGGCGCGAGCGCGCAGGGACATCGACTGGTGGTTGAAGGCCGCGTTGCTGACGGAGATGAGCACCCGGCACAGCGCGATCTGGAGCAGGTCCGCGACCGGACCGCTGAAGGCGTCTATCTCGGCCCGTAGCGCTCGCAGCGCCTGCAGCTCACCGGGTCCCCACCAGCGCTCGATCCGGTGGATGTCCGGCTGCCACAGCGCCTTGTCCCGATCGCTGCGAGCGGCGCCGGCCGCCACGTCCCGGGCCGCGGCACTGGCCTGCTCGAGGGTGTCGTGCGGGTAGTGGCGGACCTTCGCCCGGCCCAGCCAGACCAGGAACGGGTTGACGTCGGTGCTCTGACCGAGGTGCCCGAGCTCGGCCGCGGCCAGCGGCGTGGTTCCGGTCCCCGAGAAGGGGTCCGTGACGACCGATCCGGCGGGCAGCGCGCGTAGCCGGGCCCGCACGAGCCGAACCCCGAACGCGGGGGTGAGGCGAAGCCAGCCGTGCCGCCCCACGCCATGGTTCGCCCGAAATGTGAAGTGCTCGTTTCGCGCCAGGGACGTCCGGTCAATGGCCGCGGTCATATGACCTCCCGAAGATGCTCCGATGTTCGGCATGGTGACCTGCCCCGGAATGTCACCCTGGCAATGTCACCCTGGCACTGCAGACCCGGATCGGCTATCCCGGGACGTGAACCCCGACACCCCCTCACGATGCGGATCCGGAGGCCGCGACACGATTCGCACCGAACCCGACTGGAGAAGGCTCCCCTACGGCCGCCCGCCGCACTTGCTCTAAAGCACAGGCGGGCCGCCGTCGATCGAGCCTGGTCACCGCCCCTTTATCTACACCGCAGCGATCTCCATGCCGCAATGGCATGGCACTGTCGGGTGATTTCGGCGGTGGCTTGCCACCTCCGGTGCGTACTTCCCAAAAGCCCTTCTGAAAGCGACGCGCCCTGACGAGGGCCGTCGCGGAGAGGTGTGTTGGATGCGGCACGCGCTGGTCCTCGGCGGCGGAGGCGTGGCCGGCATCGCCTGGGAGATCGGCCTGCTGGTCGGTCTCGCGGAGGCGGGCATCGATGTGACCGATGCCGATCTGGTCGTCGGAACCTCGGCAGGATCTGCCGTGGGCACGATGATCAGCAGTGGCGCGGACCTGGACCTGCTGTATTCACGGCAGCTGGCTCCCGCCGACCCGGCCGCTGAACCGACCGTCGAATTCGACTACAGCGAACTCATGTCGACCCTTGCTCAGGTCACCGCGGGCTCTCGGGGCGCACGCGACGCCCGGGCCCGGATCGGTGCGTACGCGCTGACTGCCGCGGTCCCCTCAGAAGAGGATCGCTGGCAGATCGTGGCCGGCCGGCTGCCCGTGCGCGAATGGCCTCGCCGTCGCCTGATGGTGGTGGCGGTGGAGGCCGAAACGGGTGACTGGGTGGCGTTCGACCGCGACTCGGGAGTCCACCTGGTCGACGCGGTGGCGGCGAGCTCCGCACTGCCCGGCGTGTTTCCGCCGGTGACCGTGGACCACCGCCGGTATGTCGACGGCGGAATGCGATCCGTGATCAATGCCGATCTGGCGGAGGGCCATGAACGGGTGCTGATTCTCGCCCCGGTCAACGGCCTGGGCATTCCGACCGAGGTGCGGCGCCTCGAACGCGCGGGCAGCCGGGTGCTCGTGGTCGCCGCGGACGAGGCGTCCCGGGCCGCGTTCGGCTCGAACATTCTCGACCCGGCGATCCGTGCCGACGCCGCCCGGGCGGGACGGGCGCAGGCCGCCGCGGTCGCGGACAGCGTCCGCGACCTGTGGAAGGGCTGACCCGCCGATTCCCCGGCCCGGCGCCGGCGGCTGGTCTCGGCCGCCGGCGCCCGGCCCCGGGTCAGAGCTTGGCGGCCGCGGGGACCACCTGCTCGCCCAGGATCCGCAGCGGTTCGACGTCCCAGATGTCGGCGACGCTCCCGAGCGCGACCGAGACACCGAGGTCGGCAAGCGTTCCGAGATCGTCCAGGATGCGCCCGACGTTCTCGCCGGAGGGACCCACGTCGAACGAGTAGTAGCAGGTCTTGGTGATCTCGTCGTAGTCGCGCCCCTCGGCGTCACAGTGACGGCGCAGGACGTCCAGCTTGTGCCGCAGCTCCGGACCGAAGAAAAGGTTGCAGGCCTGCC
Source organism: Parafrankia irregularis (assembly GCF_001536285.1). Lineage (NCBI taxonomy): Bacteria > Bacillati > Actinomycetota > Actinomycetes > Frankiales > Frankiaceae > Parafrankia > Parafrankia irregularis. The sequence continues at coordinate 31,960 of NZ_FAOZ01000022.1, forward strand.
CGTACCTCGCCACCAGCCGCAGCGTCTTCTTCTCTCCCCCACCGCCGATCATGATCGGCGGGTGCGGGCGGGTGAGCGGCGCGGGAACGTTCAGCGGCCGGGCCAGCTGGTAGTGCTTCCCGGACCAGGGGCTCTCGTCCTCCGACCACATCCGCAGGCAGATCTGCAGGGTCTCCTCAAGTCGCTCGAACCGCTCGGCGACGGGCGGAAAGGGAATGCCCAGCCCGACCGATTCCTCCTCGTTCCAGGCCGCGCCGATACCGAGCATCGCCCGGCCGCCGGAGAGCACGTCGAGGGTGCTGATGATTTTGGCCAGAACTCCCGGTTCCCGGTAAACGGTCCCCGTGACCAGGGTCAGGAGGGTGACCCGGCTCGTGTTCGCCGCCAGAAAGCCGAGTGTCGTGTAGGCCTCGAGCATGTCGTGCTCGGGCGGGCCGACGAAGGCGATCTGGAAGAAGTGGTCCATCACCGCCAGATAGTCGAACCCCGCCGCGTCCACCTCCCGGGCGACCTCGGCGAGCGCGGGCCCGAGGTCCGCGGGCCCAGCGGGACGGGTGAAGTCCGGAATCTGAACGCCAAGTCGCACGTCGTCTCCTCTCAGGCGGCGCGGCCGTCCGGGACTCGGTTTTCTCCCGTCATCAGACCACGCGGCGACGCTGTCGACACCAGCATCCGCCCGTGCGACGTCCACCCCGGACAACGTCCACCCAGACCTCCCGCCACGGACCACCACCCATTGCAGCTCACGAGGTCGCGTGCAGCAGAATTTGGCCTATGTCCAGGCCAGCCACCAGCCGTGCCGTTTGCGGAGATCGGGCGAGTGGCGGTTGAACATCTCCCCACCAGCGCCCCGCCGATTCCGTGTGATCCGGCTGGCGCAGCTTTCGCTGCTGCTCGCCGCCGGGCTGTACGCGGTACTCACGCTGGCCGGCGCCTCCAGCGACGAGCCGGCCGTCCTGGCGCTGCGGACGTCCATCATCGTCGTGTCGGGCCTGCTGTGCATCCTGCGTGCGGTCCTGCTGCGCGGTGCGCGCGCCCCGTGGGCGCTGTTCGGCGCCGGGATCATCAGCTACGGTCTCGCCGGCGCCTATTTCAGCCTGGTGGTCGAAGAGCCCACGGGCGGTGCGGGCAGCGGTGAGAACAGCATCGTCTCGGCGGCCGACATCGGCTGGCTCCTCTTCTACCCCGCCTGTTATGTCGCGGTCATCCTTTTGCTGCGGCAGCGGATCCTTCGCTTTCACCCGAGCGTGTGGCTCGACGCCCTGGTCGGCGTCCTCGGGGTGGCCGCGCTGTGCAGCGGAATCACTCCGTGGATCTCGGAGGCGGATCCCGGTGACACCGCGACCATCGTGTTCGGGCTCATCTACCCGCTCGCCGACCTGCTGCTGCTCCTGTTGGTCGTCACGGCCTTCGGGCTGATGGACTGGCGCCCGGGGCAGGTGTGGTGGCTGCTCGGCACCGGGCTCGGCGGCTTCGCCCTGGCCGACTCCTACGTCCTGTACCTGATTGCGAACGGGCAGTACACGCAGGGCGGCCTGTTGGACATCGTCTGGGTGCTGTCGCTGCTGACCCCCGCGTTCGCGGCCTGGCAGCGCCAGCCCTGGCGCAGACCGGCGCGGATGTCCGGCTGGAGCGTCATCACCGTGCCGCTGGTGCTCAGCGTCGTCGCGATCGCGCTGCTCGTGCTCGGATCGACCGTGCACCTTCCGCTGGTGACGGTGATCCTGGCGGCGACGACCGTGCTCGCCGCGCTCGCCCGCGCCGCGATGACCTTCATCGAGGTCCAGCAGCTCGCCGAGAGCAGGGCGCTGGCCCACACCGACGATCTCACCGGGCTGACGAACCGGCGGGGTTTCCTCGAACGGCTCTCCCAGATGGAGATGAACTCCGGGCAGGGCGACTCGTCCGCACTGCTCCTGCTCGACCTGGACCGCTTCAAGGAGATCAACGACTCGTTCGGCCACCACCTGGGCGACGCGCTGCTCATCGAGGTCGGCGCCCGCATCTCGGGCGCCCTGCGGCCCGGTGATCTACAGGCTCGCCTCGGCGGGGACGAGTTCGCCGTGCTGCTGGAGGACGCCGACGCCGACGCCGCCCGGCTGGTGGCCGAGCGGGTGCTGCAGGCGCTGTCGGGCCCGTTCGAGGTCGGCGGGATGACCCTGCACGTCGGCGCGAGCATCGGCGCGGCCCTCTACCCGGAACACGCACTCGACGCACAGACGTTGCTCCAGCGTGCGGATGTCGCCATGTACGGTGCGAAGGCCGGCCGGACCGGCGTCGGCTACTACCGGCCCGGCGCGGAGGTCGACACGCTGCTGCGCCTCGACATGATCGAGTCACTGCGCGCGGCCCTGGGAACCGGCCAGATCGAGGTCCACTACCAGGTGAAGGTCGATCTCGGCTCCGGGAGCCCGCACGGTGTGGAGGCCCTCGTCCGCTGGCGGCACCCGACCCGGGGCCTGCTCGCACCGGACGCCTTCGTGCCGCTCGCCGAGCAGGCGGGGCTGATGCGCAAGCTCACCATCGAGGTGCTGGAGCTGGCGCTCGCCCAGTGCCGGCGCTGGCGGGACGGCGGTGTCGACATGACGGTCGCCGTCAACCTCGCCGCCTCGGACCTGCTCGACCGCGCCTTCCCGGAGCAGGTCCGCGGGCTGCTGCAGCAGTACGGTCTGCCGCCCTCGGCGCTGGAGGTGGAGATCACCGAGACGACGCTGATGCGCGATCTCGTGCGTTCCGCCGCGGTGCTGGACGAGCTGCGCGAGCTCGGGGTGAAGATCGCCGTCGACGACTACGGCACGGGCTATTCCTCGCTCGCGTATCTCCAGGAGCTTCCGGTCGACATCCTGAAGCTGGACAAGTCGTTCGTCACGCGGCTGGAGGACGGGTCCGAGCGGCGCCGGCAGAAGGCGGAGGCGATCGTCCGGTCGACGATCGGGCTCGCGCACGCGCTGGGCCTGCGGATCGTGGTGGAGGGCGTGGACAGTGCGAGCGTGCTCGCCAAGCTGCGCAGCTACGGCTGTGACCTGGCCCAGGGCTACTTCCTGGGCCGGCCGCGGCCCGCGACCGAGCTGACGGCGACCCTGTCCGCGCTCGGCCACCAGGACTGCGCGCAGCACCTGACCCCGACGCCGGCCCCGGCCCCGGCCCCGACTCCGATGGGTCCGCTGCGATGCTGACCCCGCCGAGCCCCGAACCGCCCTCCTCGGGCTGGGACCATCCGATCCTGGCCCGGTACCTGGATCAGGCCCCGCCGTACGGGCCGGTCGCCGCCGGCGGTGGGATGACCCCGGCGACCCTGGTCGGGGCCTACCGCCAGGGGGTCTTCCCGTGGCCGACCGACGATCCCGCCGAGGCCGACGAGCTGCGCGCGGCACTGGGCGTGGCCGTCGCCCGCGGGGCGATCCCCCGGATCCCGGCTGAGCGGGGCGGTCGCCGCCGCCGGATCACCGGTGGGCACCCGGAGCTGCTGGACCCGCCCTGGTGGTGCCCGGATCCGCGGACCGTGCTCGCGCCCGGCACCATGCGGATCCGCCGCTCGCTGGTCAAACGCCTGCGCAACAGCACCTGGACCAGCACCATGAACGAATGCTTCGTGGACGTCGTCCGCCACTGCCGGCGCGACGGCCCGCACCAGTGGATAACCGAGGACCTCATCGAGGGCTTCGCCGAGCTGCATGCCTGCGGCTGGGCCCACAGCATCGAGATCTGGGACGACGACCGCCTGGTCGGCGGGATGTACGGCGTGCTGGTCGGGCGGATCTTCTGCGGTGAGTCCATGTTCCACCGCGCCTCGGACGCCTCGAAGGTCGCCCTGGTCGACTTCCTGGACCGCTTCGGGCAGGCCGGCGGGGTGCTCCTCGACACGCAGCTCACCACCGAGCACCTGATCACGCTCGGAGTGCAGGAGATTCCGCGCTCGGAGTTCCTCGCGACTCTGCGGGCCGTCCGTGATCATCGCATCCGCCTCGAATGCGACCGGCTTCCGGTCTCCCGCCTCGCGCCGCCGCGCAGGCCACCGCAGAACCGTCTCCGGCCGACCGACGCCTGAGCGAACCGGACGCATCCGGCACGCCAGCCCGGCCCTGCCCCACATGCCCGAAACCCGAGATACACCCGTGCCCCTGATTCCGCGGGACGTGCTCTGATTCCGGCCGCGAATCATCAGGTCCGTGCCGAAGTCGAGGTCGGAGTCGAAGTCGGCGCCGGAGCCGGAGCCGGAGCCGGAGCCGGAATGAGTCGATACATCCGTTGCGCCCCGAAATTATTGGTCGATGTCAGCTTTGACGTAACAAGTACACCTGATGCATTCCATGCACAATCCGACAGCCATCTGTATTGTGGTCGAAATCGTCGACCGCATTGATCTTCTTCCATCGTCCACTCGGACCCGCGGCATCCCGGCCCCGGACCGTGAGATGGAAGAGGAACTTTGAACGGCGGTTCATCAAATGAACGCCGGTTCACCGTGAACCTGGCGACCGGCAGTCACCCAACCAAACAGAAGACCCGGGCGGCTCCAGCATGCCCGTACCCGAAAAGACAACCAGGCCGCCCGCACCACCCAGAACGAGAATCACGAAGCACCCGGCCAGAAACGTTGTTCTCATGCCCTGGATCGCGGTCGCCACGGGCTCGAAGACGCTCGTTCGACATCCGCATCCAGGTCCCCGCCCAGGCCACCGATCCCGACTAATCGCATCCTGCGGAGGAGCACAGATGGCCCGTCGTCACCACCGGAAGCTACGAGTGGCAGGCGGGCTCGTCACGTCCGCCGTGATCGCCCTCGCCGGATGCTCCCTGGTCGGGTCCGCCGACGACGGCGCCAGCGCACGGAAGGCCGGCTGTGTCGCACCTGGAGTGACCGACGACGAGATCCAGATCGGGTTCGTCGTCCCGGACACGGGCCCGCTGGCGAAACCCCTGGCGGCGATGCGCAGCGGCTTCGACGCACGCATCGGCCTCGCGAACGCCGACGGTGGGATCCACGGCCGGCGCATCGTCGCCACCGCGCGGGATGACGAGTCCAGCCCGGCCACGAATAATGAGGTCGTCCGTGACCTCATCGATCGGAAGAATGTTTTCGGCCTGGTGGAGGCGACAACAGCGGCCTCCGGCGGCGCTGACTACCTGCACGACCTCAATATTCCGGTTGCCGGGCTGCCGGCCGAGGGCGTGTGGTCCAAATACCAGAACATGTTCGCGTACTCCTACGTGTTCGGCGAAGGCCCGTCCGTCGACACCTTCGGCCGGTACGTGAAAGCACGCGGAGGTACCACCGCCGCCGTCATCAGGACCGATATCGGTGACGCCCCCCAGGACTTCAGCAGCAAGATCGTGGACAGTCTCGTCGCCACCGGAATCAGAATCCTGCCCGGCCCGTTCATCTGGAACCTGAACACGACCACGCCCGAGGCGATGGCCCAGCAGCTCAAGGCCTCGGGTGCGGACACGATCATCGCGCCCATCTCCAGCGACGAGCTCGCCGACATCATGCGGGTGGGGCAGCGGATCGGCCTGAAGCCGAGAGTCATGCTCGCCGCCAACGGCTACGATCCGAGCCTGCTGGCCCGGCAGGGCAACGCGCTGGCCGGCCTGACCACCTTCGTCAACTACGTGCCCTTCGAGGCACGCACCCCGTCACAGCAGATCTACCTGAACGCGATGAGCGAGTTCGCGCCCCAGCTGAGCCGGCCCGACCAGGAGCTCGCGCTGGTGTCCTACATCCTCACGGACGTCTTCCTGCACGGGCTCGAGCTCGCCGGCCCCTGCCCGACCCGCACCGGTTTCATCGACACCCTGCGCGGGTCCAAGGGCTACAACGCCTCCGGGCTGCTGGCCGGCGACGTGGACTTCCGCAACGACTTCGGCAGGATCAGCAGCTGCTACAGCTTCGTTCAGGTCAACGACGCGGGCACCGGCTTCGACATCGTCCGCAACGAGGCGCCCGGCGCCCAGAACGCCTCCCTCTGGTGCGGCCAGCGCCTCGACCACTGAGCTGGCCGCGGCCGCCGGCCGCCGCCACCTCCGGCCTTGCTGTCAGACAACAGTGGAGGATCGCGGTCGTCGGAACGACCGCGATCCTCCACTGTTCGGGCTCTTCGGACGGGCACTGCTTCCGGTCGACGGCGAGGGCCCTGCTGAGACGCTGCGCTGGACGACGCTGCGCTAGACCTTGCGCAGAACCATCGCGAGGTTCCAGGTGACGACCTCGCGGGCGCCGGGAACGCGGAGGATGACCTTCGCCCAGTCCGGCAGGTAGCGCGGCATCGCGTCGACGACCACGACATCGTTGCGCTGGCGTGCCCAGGCGAGGGTGCCGGCGACGGAAACCGGGAACAGGGTCTCGCCGAACCGGTTCTTCGGTGCCTTTCCCTCACGCTTGCGGAACCGCTCGGCGGCCCGGTGGCCCCCGAGGTAGTGCCACGGCGCGGTCTCGTGGCCGCCCCACGGGGAGAGCCAGTTGGTGTAGCTGAGGAAGATGAGGCCACCGGGCTGGGTGACCCGCACCAGCTCCGAGCACATCCGCCACGGGTCGGGCACGTGCTCAAGGACGTTCGAGCTGTAGCAGAGGTCGATCGAGTCGGAGCGGAACGGCAGTTCGAGCGCGCTGCCGCGGATTCGCCCCGGAACGTCGATGCCGCCGGCCTCCATCTCGGAGACGTCGGGCTCAACCCAGTAATACCGGGCGCCCGCGTCCAGGAAGGCGGACCGGAAGTAGCCCGGGCCGCCACCGACGTCGAGCACCAGCTGGCCGGCCAGGGAGGTGTACCGCTCCAGCTGGCGGACCGAGTCGGCCGCGATGAGCGAATAGAACCCGGCCGGGTCGACCGGCTCCTTGCGGTGCGCCTTGAAGAGCGTGACCGACCGGTTCAGGCCGAAGCCCGCGTACGGGAGGTCACGGAGGGGCGGCGGGCCCTCATACGCGGGCCTGGCCGAAGCCGGCGCGCTCGACGACGGGCTGTTCGAAGCGGACACGGTCTCGGACATGCCGGGCACGATAACACCACTGCCGCGCCGGGTTGTTCCCTGTGGCCGCGACGAAAGGCCTGCTCCCGCGGCGGCGCCGACGGGCCCGCCCGCGGGTCGCCGCGCGGCCCGATCCGGTGCCCTCGTTCGCCCTGCCGTTCGGCCGGTCGTCGCGCTGCCCGCGGACCAGCCGGACGAACGCCTGCAAGCCAGCCGGACGAGTGCCTCCGCACCAGCCGGACGAGCGCCCGCGGACCAGCCGGACGAGGTGGCCGGGGCGAGCCCGGATACCCGCGGGAGGCCACGCCACGGACACCCGGAGAGGGCCCGGAGCCTGCCCGGAGCGCCGGCCGCCGTGGGACGCCCGGCGCCGCCCCCGCGATAGCGCCCAAGAAAACATGAAAGTGGTGGAAGGCACCGGTTCGACCCGCTATGTTCTTCCTTGGCTCTTCGTCAAGCGTCACCCTCACCTGACTTCCCGACGACTCGGGCAGCCTTTCGTCGATTTTTCTCGTTTCCCATGCCCGGAGACCGGACTTTCGGGCGTCCCGAAAGGTCGGTGCCGGCGATGACCCCGACGGCTCTGCGTCATCCGCAGAACGAAAGCTGGCCCGAGTGACCCAGATCTCGGATTCCGCCCCGGCCGGCGCCGAGTCGATCCGCACCACGGCCACCGCCGACGATCCGCGGCTCGCGGCGCCGGCCGTGGCGCCGGCCCGGCAGGCCGACGGCGCAGGTCTTCGCCACGTGCTGGCCCGTCCGTACGGTGTCATGGCGGAAATGGCCCGGATGCGCCGCCAGTCACCGTTCTACGACTCGCGGGTCGACGAGATCGCGGGACGACGCATTCGCATCGACGGCCGATGGCTGATCGACTTCGCGTCCTGCAACTATCTGGGTTTCGATCTGGACCGCGAAATCATCGAAGCCGTGCCGGAGTATCTCGACCGTTGGGGAACCCACCCCAGCTGGTCCCGGATCATCGCCAATCCACGGCTGTTCACCGAGATCGAGCAGAGCCTCTCCGAGCTTCTCGGCGCGCCCGACACCCTGCTGCTTCCGACGATCAGCCACATACATCTTTCCGTGCTGCCCGCGCTTGTCGGCCAGGGCGCCCTCTTCGTCGAGGTGCATGCCCACAGCTCGGTGCACGACGGGGCGGCGATGGCGTTGGGCCGAGGCGCCACCGTGCGCCGGTTCCGGGAGGCCCGGCTGGACCGGCTGGACCGCGCGCTGCGCGCGTGCCGGCTCTTCCCCCGGGTCATCGCGATCGACGGCGTGAACAGCATGACGGGCAACGGGCCGCGGCTGGCCGAGATCCTCGCCGTCGCCCGGTCGCATGAAGCCGTCGTCTACATCGATGACGCGCACGGGTTCGGCGTCATCGGCGAGCGCTCCCCGACGGAGCCCACTCCGTACGGGCTGCGCGGGAACGGCATAGTCCGCCATCTCGGGCAGTCCTACGACGACGTCGTCATGGTCGGCGGCTTCTCGAAGTCGTATTCCTCGCTGCTCGCCTTCGCGACCTGCCCGACCGAGCTGAAGGACTACCTGAAGACCATGGCCAACCCGTACATCTTCTCCGGCCCGCCGCCGGTCGCGTCGCTGGCGACCGCGCAGGTTGGGCTACGGGTCAACGCCGAGCGCGGCGAACAGGCCCGGCTGGCCCTGCACACCCTGACCGCCCGGGCGCTGGCCGGGATCCGCTCGCTCGGGCTGGCCACCCTGAACAGCTCCGGCCATCCGATCATCGAGATTCCGCTCACCGACCCCGGCCCCGACCACGCGGACGCACTCGGTGCGTTCCTCTTCGAGCGGGGCATCTACGTGACGGTGGCGCCGTTCCCGCTGGTGCCCCGGGACCAGGTCGGTGTGCGCGTCCAGGTGACCGCCGCGAACACCGAGGCCGAAATCGACACGCTCCTGGACGTCCTGAGCGAAGCGGCCCGGCGTTTTCCCCTGCGCCGCCTGGACTGATTTCCTTTCGGGCGGCGGCTTGACCTTGACCCTGCGTCAGGCCTCCAGCATGGCCCCATGACCGCCATCAGGCCCGCGATCGAGGTTTCCGGGCTTACCAAGTCCTACGGGCAACACGCTGTGCTCAACGGCGTCGACCTGACCGTCCCGCAGGGCTCCGTCTACGCGCTCCTCGGGCCCAACGGTGCCGGCAAGACGACCATCGTCAACATCCTCTCCACCCTGCTGGCCCCCGATGGCGGCGAGATCCGCGTCGGAGGCTTCGACATCCGGCGCGAGCCTGCCGGGGTGCGTGCCGCGATCGGTGTGACCGGGCAGTTCTCCGCGATCGACGAGTTGCTCACCGGGCGTGAGAACCTGCGGCTGATGGCCGAGCTCGCCCACCTGGAACGGGCGACCGCGACCGCCGCGGTGACGGTGCTGCTGGAGCGGTTCGACCTCGTCGCCGCGGCCGACCGGCGGGCGCAGACCTACTCAGGTGGTATGAAGCGTCGCCTCGATCTGGCGATGACGCTCATCACCAGGCCTCGGCTGATCTTCCTCGACGAGCCGACGGCCGGCCTCGACCCACGCAGCCGTCGCGACCTGTGGGCGATCGTGCGCGAGCAGGTCGCCGACGGCGTGACGGTGCTGCTGACGACGCAGTACCTCGACGAGGCCGACCAGCTGGCCGACCGGATCGGAGTGCTCGACGGTGGCCGCCTCGTCGCCGAGGGTACGGCCGCCGAGCTGAAGCGCCGGGTGCCAGGTGGGCACGTGACGGTGCAGTTCACCGACGCCGCGGGGCTGGCCGCCGCGGCGGCCGCGCATCCGCGGGCCTCGTCCAACGTCGAAGCGCTCACCCTGCAGGTGCCGGGCGACGGCAGCGTCGCCGGGCTGCGCCGACTGCTCGCCGGCCTCGACGACGACACCGTCGCCGGCCTCACGGTCCAGTCCGCCGACCTCGACGACGTGTTCCTCGCGCTCACCGGCCGCACGGCCGCAGCGGCGCCCACCGCAGAGGGGATCCCCGCATGAGCACCGCCTACGCCGTCCGGGACTCGGCGACGATGCTGCGGCGCAACCTGCTGCACATCCGTCGCTACCCCTCGCTGTCGATCATGCTGGTCGCGCAGCCGATCGTGTTCCTGCTGATGTTCGTGTACGTGTTCGGCGGGACCCTGGGCGCCGGCCTGCCGGGCCAGGAGGGCGTGACGGGTGCGGTGGGCCGGGCCGGCACCGGGGACCGCGGCGACTACCTGGAGTTCATCACGCCGGGCATCCTGTTCATGACCGTCACCAGCATCGCGCTCGGCACCGCGATCTCGACCGCGACCGACATGACCACCGGGATCATCGCCCGGTTCCGCACGATGAACATCGCCCGGGTCTCGGTGCTCACCGGCCATGTGCTGGGCGCCGTCATCAGGACCGGTTTCGCCGTGGTGATCGTGGCGGCGGTCGCGTTCGGGCTCGGGTTCCGCTCCGACGCCGGCCCGCTCGACTGGCTCGGTGCGATCGGGCTGCTCGTCGGTGTCTCGTTCGCGCTCACCTGGCTGACCGTCGGCATGGGCCTGGCGGCGGACAGCGTCGAGACAGCCAGCAACACGCCGTTGTTCCTGGTGATCCTGCCGTTCATCAGCAGCGGCTTCGTGCCGACCGACGCGATGCCCACCGGGCTGCGCCAGTTCGCGGAGCACCAGCCGTTCACCCCGATGATCGACACCCTGCGGGCCCTGGTCACGGGTGCGTCGGCAGGCACCGACCTGTGGCTCGCTATCGGCTGGTGCGCCCTGATCGCGCTGCTCGGCTTCCTGTGGTCACGTCGGCTGTTCCTGCGCGTGCCCACGAAATAGGAGACTGGCATGGTGCTCACGATCAGCCAGCTGGCGGCGTACGCGGGCGTCACCGTACGCGCGGTGCGGCACTACCACGCCAAGGGTCTCCTGGCGGAGCCGGAGCGAGACCACTCCGGCTACCGGCGCTACGACGCCCGCGCCGTCGTCGAGCTGGTCAAGATCCGCACGCTCGCCGAGGCCGGCGTGCCGCTCGCGCAGGTCCGCGAGCTGCTGGACGCGGGCGAGGAGGAGTTCAGCACCGCCGTCGCCGACATCGACCGGCGCCTGCGCGCGGAGATCAGGCTGCGGCAGCGGCATCGCGAGCGGATCGCCCAGCTGGCGGCCGGTGACAGCCTCGCCCTGCCGCCGGAGGCGGTGGCCTACCTCGACCGGCTGCGCGAGCTCGGGCTCCCGGAGCTGATGATCGCGGGCGAGCGGGACGCCTGGATCCTGGTCGCCGCCCAGCTCCCGGAGCGCATGCCACTGCTCATGAAGCTGAAGCGGCAACAGCTCGACGACCCGGCGATCGTCACGCTCTACCGCGATCTCGCCACAGTGATCGAATGGGATGCCGACGACCCGCGGGTGGCGGCCCTGGGCGACCGGCTCATCGCCTCCTTCGAGGCCGCCGACACCACGGAAACGGAAGCGGAGAACCGGGACTGGGAGATCACCGACGAGCTCGCGGAGCTCCTCGACTCCGTCTTCCTCGAGTCGGTACCGATCGCACGCAGGCTCCTGAAGCAGCTCGAGGAACGCGGCTGGCGCGGCTGGACCAAGATCGAGCGAATCCAGCCGAAATAGTGGCGCGCCGCCGCCAGCGCCCATGGCCGTTCAGATCCGTGAACGGACCGGTTCCTCGACCCTCGGCCCTCGGTCCTCATCAGGCAAAGTGACGGAGGCGCCAGAAACCCGAATCGCTCCAATCCGTTGGATGAATGACGGACACTCGACGATCGGGCCATCGCGGACAAATCGCCCCCACGGGCAGCCCGCACATCCGACATCGCCGGCCCGGCACCGCGTCATGGCATCCGGCGAGACCCGAAGAACCCCCGCGACCAGCGTCTTCAGGGGCCGCCGACGACGCCAACCACCCTCTGGACGGACGAAATCCCACCCCCGTAGCTCCCGACCAGGTGTGCGGGATCGGCAACTAAAGGGCTCTTCGTCGCTCTTCCGATAAACACCCCTCGAAGACTTGCAAAACCGGCGAAGAAATGGATGTAAAGAGGCCCGAAGAAAGAGAAACGCGGAGCCCTTTAGGATCGCGAACAGAACAGCCGTGCACCCGCCGAAAGCCGACCAGCACTGCCAGAAACCCGGAGGCTCCAATCAAGATCGCTAGCCCGCGGGTGACGGTGCGCTCCATCAACGTGTCCGGGCCTCCGAGGGTCCGGTAGCCCGGCTTGGCGAGTCGCAAGCGTGAAGGATTCCGGTTGTTCCGACGACCGAAATCCTTCACCTTTGCGGTTCGCCAGGCAATCTGGCGCCCCTTTTGCCCCTTTCGAGGACGAACTGCCGGTGCTGCGCGGGATCCTCGATGGGCAGCCGTGCGGGTGCGGTTCGCCTTCCGTCAGCACGCCTCAGCCTCGTTAGCCGTCAGATCAGCCGAAGCTGGCGGCCCTCGGACCGGCGCCGGGTCTGCGCGGCGGAGGGCGCTGATCCGATCCGTTTTTCCAGGTACCGGCCGTCGATGGCGGAGAGGAACGGCGAAGGCCCGGTCTGGACGACCTCCCCGCCGCGGCGACGTCGCGTGGCATGGGTGAGGACGAGCCGGGTACGCGCCCGGGTGATTCCCACGAACAGCAGGCGCCGCTCCTCCGCCTCGGCCTCGGCGGCAGCCGCAGCGGCAGGCCCGGCGGCGGCACTGCCAGGCCCGGAAGCAGCGGCGGCCCCGGCGGGCGCCGATCTGCCCCATCGCAGCGGCAGCAGCCCATCCTCGCAGCCGACGATGATGACGAGCCCGAACTCCAGCCCTTTGGACGCATGCAGGGTGAGCAGGGAGATCCGGTCGGCCCGGGGATCCAGCCCGTCCATCTCCGTCCCCAGCGCGACCGCGGTGAGGAACGAGTCGAGATCGGTTCCCGCGGCGACGGCCGCCGGGGTCAGCAGCTCCACCGCCCGGCGTAGCTCCGCCGCACCGGGCGACCGACCGCCGCCACCACCACTGGCAGCGCCACCACCGGCAGCGCCACCACCGGCAGCGCCACCACCGACAGTGCCACCGCCGACAGCGCCACCGCCGACAGCGCCACCGCCGGCGGCAGCGCCGACGCCGGCAGCGGCTTCGGAGCGCAGGACCGCCCCCAGCGCGGTGTCCGAACCGGCCGCGAGATCGGTCAGCCGCGCGGCGGCGTCCCGCAGGGAGGCCGACACGGAGCGCGGCGGTTCGCCGGCCCGTTCCCGCAGGTCCGCGAGCAGGGCCCCCACCGCGGGCAGCTCCGCGAGCGGGGTGTGGCCGTGCTGGCGGAACGGAAATCCCCGGCGCAGCAGCGCGTCGACCACGGGCTCGGCCTGGCGGGCCGTGCGGTACAGCACCGCGATGTCGGCAAAGGAGAGCCTGCCCCGCTCCGATCCGTCCACCGCACCGGAGTCGAGGGAGTGGAACGACGTTCCGCCCAGCGCCTCCTCGATGAGGTCGACGACGGCGATCGCCTCCTCCGCCTCGCTCCCGCACGGCCGGATCATGACGGGACCGTCGGCGTCCTGGCCGGTGACCGCGCGCAGCTCCCGGTCGGGGACGAACGTGCTGGGTGCGATCGCGTCCAGCGCGGCCCCGACGATCGTCGGCGTCGACCGGTAGTTGCGGGTCAGCGAGACCTGACGAGCACCCGGACGGTCCTGCCCGAACCGCAGGAAGAAGCCGACCTCGGCGCCGCGGAAGCTGTAGATGGCCTGGTCCGGGTCACCGATCGCGCACAGGTCCCCGTCGGGCGGGCACAGCTCCCGCAGCAGCCCGTACTGCACCTCGTCGATGTCCTGGAACTCGTCGACCCAGACGTGCCGCCAGCGCCGCTGGTACTCCTGGGCCAGCTCGGGGGACGACCTCAGCAGCCCGAGCGGGAGGGTCACCAGATCGTCCAGGTCGACCATGTTGCGGTCGCGCAGCGCGGCGTCGTAGCGCGCGAGCACCCCGGCCGACGGATGCTCCCGGTAGGACCGGCCCAGCGCGCGCCGCCGTTTGAGGTCGGCCAGCTCGGCGACGACCCGGCTCCGGGCCTGCGGGCTCTCGGCACCGTGCAGGGCCTCGTCCACCAGCTCGTCGCGGACGGCGTCGTCCGCCACCCGCACCTCGGCGGCCCGCGCGAGTGCCTCGTGCCGCTCGCGGATGATCGCGAGGCCGAGGCCGTGGAACGTCGTCGCGGTCACCGCGGAGCCGGCCACAGATCCGACCGTGGACCCGGCCGGGAACCCGGCCGTGCCCGTGCCCGTGCCCGTGCCGAGCAGCAGATCGAGACGCTCCCGCAGCTCACCGGCGGCCCGGCGGGTGAAGGTCACGGCGAGGCACTGCTCGGCGGGCACCGCCAGCTCCCGCACCCGGTACGCGATGGCGTGCACCAGCGTGCGGGTCTTGCCCGTGCCGGGACCGGCGAGGACCAGCATCGGCCCACCGACCTGCTCCGCCGCGCGCCGCTGGTCCGGATCCAGGCCGTCGAGAACGGAACGGCTGCCGGGAGCGGCATCCGGCGCGGAGCCGGAGCCGGGGTCGCCCGGTTCCGAGCCGAGGACATCCGGGACGGGGCCCGGCACCGCCGGGGCAGGGGCGGGGGCCTCCCGGGCAGGGACGGGGGCCTCCGGTGCCGGGGTGGCGGCCTCGGGAACCAGCGCGCTGCGCCGGGCGGAGCCCCGAGCCTTTCGCCCGCCCGAACCGCCGCTGCCGCCGCCGCTGCCGCCGCTGCCGCCGCTGCCGCCGCTGCCGGTGGAGGTTGGCCGGGGAGCCGTCGGGTGCACGTCGAACAGCGTGCCCGCGTCCGCGCTCAGCTCGTCCGGCTGGAAGAGCCGGATGACGCCGTACTCGCCGTCGTACCCCGCCTGGCGGATCACCTCGCCCCGGCGCAGGCGCCCGATGCCCTCCACCAGCGTCGGCGAGCCGACCTCGGCGATCGCGTCGAGCGGGACGTCCGAGAGGATGCCCAGCTCCGGGCCCAGCCGCGAGACCAGCGTCGTCACCTGGGAGGCGACAGCCTTGCTCTTCGGGCCGACACCGAGGATCTCGCCGACGATCTCCGGCAGCGCGACGAGCGAGGTGACGTCCCCCGCGGTCTCGGGGCGGGTGGACTCGGTCCGGTCGGCCAGTGTGTCCACGCGGCTGAGCACGCCGACGGTCAGCCCGCGGCCGCACTCCGGGCAGAGCCCGCCGAGCTCGCGGGTCTGCTCCGGGGTCAGCGCGACCCCGCACTTGCGATGCCCGTCGTGGTGGTACTTCCCCTCCTCGGGAAAGAACTCGACGGTGCCGCCGAAACCGTCCCCGGTGCGCAGTGCGGCGAGGATCGAGAAGTAGTCCGGATCGCAGGTGAAGGCCGTCGCCTCGCGGCCGAGCATCGGCGGCGAATGCGCGTCGGAGTTGCTGACCAGCCGATACCGGTCCAGCCCGGAGATCCGCCAGAACATCTCCGGGTCGGCCGAAAGCCCGGTCTCCAGCGCGAAGACGTGGTCGGCGAGATCGGCGTAGCAGTCCTCGACCGCGTCGAACCCCGACTTCGAGCCGAGAACGGCGAACCACGGGGTCCACACGTGGGCGGGGACGAGGTAGCAGCCATCGCCCGCGGCGAGCGTTATCTCCAGCAGGTCGCGGGAGTCCAGGCCGAGTATCGGACGTCCGTCGGCGGCCAGGTTGCCGATTCGGGCCAGTGCGGACGTGATCCGACCGGCCGACTCCCGATCGGGTGCGTAGAGGAGGTGATGGACCTTTCTGGTGCGCTCACCACGCTTGTAGATCGTGGAGATCTCGGTGGAGATCATGAATCGCGTCGCTGTCCGGCACGAGGCCGGCAGCGTCGCGAGCACGTCGCGCTCCAGATCGGGGCGCAGCCGGAACAGCCCCGGCTCCGCCGGCACCAGCTTGGTCGCCAGCTCCTGCGACCACGCCGGATGGGTGAAGTCGCCGGTGCCGACGACCCTGATGCCTTTTCTGGCCGCCCACCACGCCAGATGCTCCAGGTCGCAGTCGCGGCTGCAGGCCCGCGAGTACCTGGAGTGCACGTGGGTGTCGGCAAAGAACCGTGACCTCACGGATGCGTATGTTGTCGCATCCCACCTTCGGGCCGGGCAGCGGCACGCCGGTGGACACGCCACCGAACACGCAGAATCCCGCACCCGACCACGGACCGACCACGGCCAACCATGCCCAGCCGCAGGCGACTTCCGTCCACCACGGCCGGCCACCGCCGGGCCATCGATTTCAGCCGCCACACCCCCTGGGCCAACTCCGCATACGGACGAGTGCCGCAAACAGTGGGTCGCGGCGCCACCGTCCTGGTTCGTCCGGGAGGCTTGCACTAGTTCTGGTATCGGGTGTTCCGGTCCCGGAACGATCGGAACAGGGCGTTCGCGACGCCCCGTCACGAGTTCCGCCGCCGGCACGCGCCGGCCGGAATCGGGGAGAGACTAGATGACGACGGACTCGGGTTCGGTGGACTCCGGAGTGGCTCACGCAGGGGCCACGGACACGGCGGACGTCGGCACAGACGGGGCGGAGCGCCGTCCGGCACGGGTGACCGCCCGGACCACGACCCGTGCCAGCTCCGACGCGCCACGGACGGGCATCGGCGCCGATCACGCGGCAGGCCGCGGCGGAACCGAGAGCCGCGGTCGCACCGAGAGCCACACCGGCACCGGCACTGGCACCGGCCGCCCTGGCCCGGACGTCGGTGACGCCGGTGACGGTGGCAGCAACGACGCCACCGCGGCTGACGCCGCTGACGCCGGTTACGCCGCTGACGCCAGGGCGCTGGACCTCGCCCGCCGTGAGCGCTACGCCGCGCTGACCGACCGCTGCCACCGGCTCGTGCGCTTCCTGCACGAGGTGGCGGTCTCCCAGTCCGAGCAGATCGTCGACGTCGACGAGAACCCGTTGGTGATCTGGCTCGCCGGCCTGCCCTCCGGCCTGTCGCTGTTCGAGGCCGCCGGTGCCGGCGAGGTCCTGCTCGAGGCACCCGCCGCCGCGCTGCTTCCGCCCGCGCCACCGCTGCCCGAGATCCTCCGTGGCCGGGTCCGGCTGCCCGTCCGTGGCTCGGAGGCGTCCGCCGGCCGGTCGGAGCACGGGATCGTCCTGCACGGCCCCGTGCCCCCGGCCGACGTGGACCTGAGCGCGGCCCCGCTCCTCGTCTACGATCTGCCCGCCGTGAGCCAGGCGGAGCGGGCCGCGGGCCACCCCACCGGCGATGCCGGCCACGGCGACGACCAGTCCGACAGGGATGACGCGGCGCGCCCGGGTGACGCGCCATCGGGTGCCCTGAACGGTTCCTCGCCGACGTCCAACGGCGCCGCGCCGTCATCCAACGGCAAGGGACCTTCGTCCAACGGCAGCGCGCCCTCCGCCAACGGCACCGCGCCCTCAACCAACGGCACTGCGCCCTCGGCAAATGGATCCGCGCCGACGTCGAACGGCTCGGGGCCGGCGTCCAAGGGTGGTTCGCCGACGTCCAACGGCCGTCGTTCCAACGGCACCCGGCCGCGCACCGGTGAGGTGACCGGCCCGCGGCAGCCGAGCACTGCCGGCGCCGCCGGCAACGGGCGCGCCGGCACCTCCGGCGAGCCGGCGACCACCTATCCGAGCGCCACGCCGGTTCCGGCGGACGTCGCGGCCGCGTTCGCGGAGTGGGCGCGGGCGTGGCAGGTGTGGAGCTCACGGGCGCGGGCCGACGCCGACCGACGCCACCTGCACACGACGCTGTACGGGGTCGCGCAGCGTCTGGCCCAGGAAGGCGACACCCTGGAGCTGGTGCTCGCCACCGGCCTGCTGACCTGGAAGCTGCCCCGCCCGGTCCGGCGGCATCTGCTCGTCACCCGGCTCGTGGTCGAGACCGATCCGATGACGTCGGCCATCCGGCTGCGGGTGCCGGCGGGTACCTCCACCCGGCTGGAGGACAGCGCCTTCCTCGACCGGGTCCCGGCGTTCCGGCCGGAACGGACCAACGCGTTGCACGAGCGCCTCCGCTCACGTGACGCGGCGCCGCTGGGGGCCGACGACGAGCGACTCCTGCGGGACTGGCTAACGCTCGCCGTCGACGGCCCGACCGAGGGCTACCGCCCGAACTGGCCACCGCCCGGCCCGGCCGGCCCCAGCGCCTCGCTCACCCTCGCGCCGGCGCTCATCCTGCGCTCCCGCGGGCATGCCGCGCTGCTCAACTACTACGAGCAGATGCTGGACGCGCTGCGCGGCGACGGCCTGCCGCCGTTGGGGCTCGCCCAGCTGGTGGAAACCCTCGACACGTCCGAGCGCCTCGCCTGGCTCGCCACGGCGGAGGGCGCCGAACCAGGCCGGCTGGCCCTCGCCCCCCGCTCCACAGGCACCCTCGCCGGCCCCACCGACTCCACCGGCTCCGGCTCATCCGGCTCCCCCGGCTCGCCGGATGCGGCCGATGCGGCCGATGCCGACGTGGCCGGGGACTGGCTCTCGCCGCTCCCGATCAGCCCGGAGCAGACCCGGGTGATGCGCAGGCTGCGCCTGGACAACGGGGTCGTCGTCGAGGGCCCACCGGGCACCGGCAAGACCCACACCATCGCGAACCTGATCAGCGCGCTGCTCGCCGAAGGCCGCCGGGTCCTGGTGACCAGCCAGAAGGGCCAGGCCCTGCGGGTGCTGCAGGAGAAGCTCCCGCCCGAGCTTCGCCGGCTGTGCGTCTCGCTCACCGAGGACGCCGAGAGCGGTGCCGGCGAGCTCGCCACCAGCGTCAGCGCGCTGGCCGCCCAGAAGGCCGTCTACGACGCCGGATCCCAGGACGAGCGGATTCGGACGGCACGCCAGCGCCGGGACTCGGCGGTCTCCGAGCGGGAACGGATCGCCACCGCGGTGGCGGCACGGCGGGCGGCCGAGTGGCGCCGGCACGGCACGTACGAGGTCGGCGCCGGCTGGTCGGGCACCCGCGCCGAGATCGCCGCGCGGCTGCGCGACGAGGCCTCCGAACACGGATGGATTCCCGTTCCCGTCCCCGGACCGGAGGGTGGCGGCTGGCCACGCCCGCCGCTCAACGACTCCGAGGCCGCCGAACTGTGGCGCCTGCTGACGACACCCGACCCCGTCTCCTCGGCAATGCGCGGCTTCGGTGGCCCCGGACAGCAGCACGGCGGGCCGGGCGACCCGTCCAGCGCGCCGACCACACCGTTGCGGATCACCATCGGGGGACGGCTGGTCCGGACAATTCCCGCCACCCTCCCAGCACCGCCCGCGCCACCCGTGTTGCCCGCCGCGCCCGTTCCGGCGGACGGCCAGGCGCCCCCCGCCCAGCCGGGACAGTCCGCGCGGCCAGGTCAACCCGCCCAACCGGGCCATGGTGGCGGTGGCGCCGGGCCGGAACGTGCCTCGGACGCGGCTGGAGCAGGACGCCAGGGTGGTCCGAGTGCTTCAGCCGGGACGGGGACACCGGCCGGTCAGGCTGGTCAGGCCGTCGGGGCGGAGTCCACGGGACCATCCGACCCGCCGACCGTCCCATCCCCGATCACCTCGGCGATCGCGCTGTCCGCACTGCGTGAGCAGCGGGCGTTCGGGCTGCCACCGGAGCTCGGCGAACTACCCACCCGCTCCGAGCTGACCGCGCTGGCCTACGCCGAGCAGGGAGCCCTGCACGCCGCCGAGACCGCCGAGCAGGCGCTGTCCCGCCAGGCGGCGGCCATGGTTCCCGTGCTGGCGCACGCCCTCGCCCTGGCCGGAGACGAGGCGGCCGACCGGCTGGCCGGAGCCGTCGACGGGGTGCTGCGCGCGGCGGAGATCATCGCCCGGCTCGCCGTCCGGCAGCCGTGGGCGGCGGACGCGCTCGCCGACGCCTTCGCCGGCCGGGCCGCGGTGCTGTGGACGAAGGTCGCCGCCGCCGCGCCCGCGATCGCCGAGGCGACGGCGGCGGTGGTCGAGCTCGGCCTGCACCAGGTGGAGCTCCCCCGCTACCCCGACGGCCGCGGGCCCGACGCGATCGCGCTGCTGTCCTCCGCCATCGCGCTGCGCGAGCACATGGACGCCGGCGGCACGCTGCGCAGGTTCTTCCGGTCGAAGGCGCAGAAGGACGCCCGGGTCCTGCTCGAGGAGACCAGCGTCGACGGGGTCCCGCCCCGCACCCCGGAGCTGCTCGACCTGGCACTGTTCCGGCTGCGCGCGGAGGTCGCGCTCGACGCGGCGACCCGCGCCTGGTCCCTGCTCAGCGTCGCCCCGGACCCGTCCGCGGAGCTGGAGGTCCGGCTGGCCCGTCTCACCGAGGCGCAGGATGTGGCGCGGGCCATCGACGTCGCCGTGGCGGCCCGCGGCCGGCTGGCGGCACTGCTCGACGCGCTCGGCGCGCACGGCATCCCGCTGGACTCCCCGACGGCGTGCTTCGACGTGGGCGCGGCCGCGAACGCCTACCGGCTGCGGCAGGCCGCCACGGCCGCGGGCACCGGGCTGCGGGACCTCACCGCCGAGCTCGTCGCCGCCGCCGCCCAGCCGGATGCCGTCGACGAGCTGGCCCTGCTCGCCATGGCGGTCGAGGCCCGCGACCCGGCCGGGTATGTCGCGGCCCTGGAGGCCACGGCGGACGCGCTGAACGGCCGTGCCCGCGCCCGCCGCCGCGACGAGCTGCTCGGCCGGGTCCGGGAGGCCCACCCCGTCCTGGCCGACCTGCTGCAGGCGGGACGTCTGTTCGCCGGCCAGGGCGCGGCCAGCCACGGGACGCCCGGCCAGGCAGGTCACACGGGTCAGGCAGGTCAGACCGGTCAGGGCGGCCAGGCCCCCACCGGCCCGGCGGCCCTCGGCGAGCTGTTCGAGTCCTTCGGCAAGGCGTGGTCGCACGCGGTCGCCGCGACCTGGCTCGCCCGCGTCCGCGCCACGGACCAGGCCGACCTGGACGCCGACCTCGACGCCGCCGACGAGCTGGTCGCCTCCGCGACGGCCGAACTGGCCGGATCGCTGGCCTGGAAGCACTGCCTGGAACGGATGGGCACCGAGCAGTCGGCGGCCCTGCGCGCCTACGCCGACGCGATGGCCGCCGGCGGCCGTTTCACCGGCCGGCACGCCGAGCGCTACCGGCAGGCCGCCCGGGAGGCGATGCGGATCGCGCAGACCGCCGTCCCGGCCTGGGTGATGCCGATCAGCGAGGTGCTGTCGACCATCCCGGCGGTACGGGACAGCTTCGACGTGGTGATCGTCGACGAGGGAAGCCAGGCCGGTCTCGAAAGCCTGTTCCTGCTCTGGCTCGCGCCGCGGGTGATCGTCGTCGGCGACGACCGCCAGTGCACGCCGCCGGACGCCTCCGCCGAGGAGCTCGAACCGGTCTTCAACCGGCTCGACACCCTGCTGCCGGACATCCCCAGCTGGCTGCGGGTCGGTTTCACCCCGCGGTCCAGCCTGTTCTCCCTGCTGCGGACCAGGTTCGGCGACGTCGTACGGCTGCGCGAGCACTTCCGCTGCATGCCGGAGATCATCGAGTGGTCGTCGGCGATGTTCTACCGTGACGCACCGCTGATCCCGCTGCGGCAGTTCGGCGTGGACCGGCTCACCCCGCTGCGGGCCCAGTACGTCCCGCACGCCTACACGACCCCGACGGCGGAGGGCCCGCGCAACCCCGTCGAGGCGGAGGCGCTGGTCACCCAGGTGCTGAAATGCGCCGAGGACCCGCGTTACCGGGGCCTGACCTTCGGCATCGTCGTGCTGCAGGGCAGCGCCCAGGCCGAGCTCATCCGCTCCGAGCTGGTCTCCCGGATGTCCGCCGCCGAGCAGCAGCGACGCCGGCTGCGGGTCGGTTCGCCGCCCGACTTCCAGGGCGACGAGCGGGACGTCATCTTCCTCTCCCTGGTCGTCGCACCCGGCACGTCGACCACCTCGCTGACCCGCCTGGAGTACCAGCGCAGGTTCAACGTGGCGGCGTCCCGGGCCCGTGACCAGGTCTGGCTGTTCCACTCGGTCTCGGCCTCCGACCTCGACCCCGTCGACCTGCGGCACAGTTACCTCAGCTACGTGCTGGCGCATTCGGGGTCGACGCCGACGGCCATCTCGGCGGCGCCGGTCGCCGCGTCCGAGGTCAGCCCGGTCCTGCCGCATCCGCGCTTCGACTCGCTGTTCGAGCAGCGGGTCTTCCTCGCCCTGGCCACGCGCGGCTACCACGTGACACCGCAGGTCGAGATCAACGGCCGCCGGTTCGACCTGGTCGTGTCCGGAGGGCGGGCCCGGCTCGCCGTCGAGTGCGACGGGGACACCACCCGTTCCACCGACGACGTCGAGCGCGACCTGACCCGCGAGCGGGAGCTGCGCCGGGTCGGCTGGCGGATCTGGCGGATCCGCCGGTCCGAGTTCGAGATCGACCCGGAGGCGGCGCTCGCCCCGCTGTGGCCCCGGCTCGCCGCCGCGGGAATCCTGCCGATCGCCACCCCGGCGCACCTGCCGGTGACGCCGAACCATCCCGACCCGGCGATGCACGTGACCCAGCTCCTGACCGCGCCCGAGTACGCGAGCCCGGTGCCCGCCGGCACCGCCCTGCCCTCGGCCCCGGCACCGAGAGCCCTCCCACCGGGGGCTTCGGCGACGTCCATCGCGGCGCCGTCCACTCCAGCGACGCCCGCTCCCGCGACGTTCACTCCGGCGGGGTCGACGGCCGCGGCGGCGGAGGCCCTGTCGGCGGCCGCGGCCGGCTCGGTGCGGCCGGAGAGCGAGTCGAGGCCGGCGCCACGGCCCGCCGGTGACACCACCGCACCCGGGCGGGATTCAGCTCCCGTGCGCCCCTCGGCCCTGCCGGTGCCGGAACCACGGGACGCGGGGAGGTCCACCGCGCGGGACCTGTTCCCGAGCACACCGGGCCTGCCGCTGCCGTCCGTGGGCGGCACGACCGGCTCCGGCACGACCGGCTCCGGCACGACCAGCTCGGGCGCTGCCGGCGCCTGGTCGACATCCGGCGGCTCGCCCACCGGCTGGGCGTCCGTGGGGACGTCACCCAGCGGCTTCCCCGCCATGCACGACCTCCCCTCCGGGCCGGATCAGTGGTCGGAGGACGCTGTCTCGCCCGGCGCACCGGTCGTCCCGGACGCGAGCATCGCGGCTGTGCCGACCGGCGGGCAGACCGACGCCGGACCGGCGGCCTCCGTCACTGCGGCCGGTGGGGCGACCGGTGGCACGGCTGACGCGGACGACCCTTCCTCCAGCCGTCCGTCGGCCGACCATGCTCCCGCCGCATCCGACACCGCTGGTCCCGGTGTGGCCTCGGTGCACGCGGACCCGGACGAACGCCGCCAGCGTTGGCGTCCCATCCAGCTTTCCGAGCTGGAGGGCCTCGACGACGTTCCTCCCACGGCGCTCTGACCCCGGCCGTCCGGCAGTCCGGCAGGCCCGGTGGTCCGGCAGGCCCCCGACCGGGTGGTCTGCCGGACTTCCGGGCGCACGGCCACCCATCGAGGATCCCGCGCCGCCGGGCAGCACCAGCAATTCGCCTCAAGAGGGGCAAAAGAGGCGCAGAGCCACCTGGCGACCCGCAAGAAGTGAGGATTTTGGTCGTTGGCCCGACCAAAATCGTTCACTCTTGCGACGCGCCAAACCGGGCCACCGGCTTCTCGGACCAGTGGCGGCCCTCAGCCGCGTAGCCGCGTAGCCGCGTCCGTCCGATTGCCGTCCTACGCCGAGCTAGGTGACCGGTTCGTCGGTCCCGGCCTGGCCGGCGGCGGTCACCGCCTCGTGGGTCGGCTCCGGCACGATGATCTGACGGTCAGCGCCGGGACGTCCCACCTCGGCTTCGGGCATCGACTCGGCTTCGGGCATCGACTCGGCTTCGGGTGTCGGGTCGGAGTCGGGTGGGGAGTCGGGTGCCGAGTCGGAGTCGGAGGCACCGACGATCCGGGCGAAGCCGCCGCGCGGCAGCCGTGACTTGACCGGCGCCGGCTCGTTGAAGTCCGAACGGCGGATCCGGCAGAAGCCGGTCCCGTGGCCATCGGTCAGCCGGCCGATACCGAAGTCCGCCGCCGCCGCGAGGTACCCGACCGCGTCCGCCCGCTGCAGGCCGCCCCTGGTCTGCAGGAACCTCACCGCGGCCCGCGCCGCCCGGCGCACCGCCTCCCGCGGATCCGGGTCGAAGCCCGTGGTGATCCACAGCTCCTCGGTCTCGATGAACGGCTCACGCAGCGCGCCTAGCGCGGCGGTCGCCGCCGCGTCCCGCAGGGTGACCAGGCGCAGGGTGGCCCGCAGCGGACCCTCCAGCGCGGTCGCCCCGATCATCCCGTCGCCCACGGAATAGTGGGGGTCGCCAACCGCGAAAAGCGCCCCCGCCACCTGGACGGGCAGGTACAGATGCGCGCCGGGCCCGAGTTCCCGACAGTCCAGCGCACCGCCGAAGGCACCGGTCGAGCGCGACGTGATCGCATCGTCCGTCACGTCGGCCGCGACAGCCATGATCCCCAGGCACGGGTTCAGCGGAAAGCGGATGCGCCCTTGGCTCCCGCTCGGCATGGCCCCGAACAGCCGCCCCCGGCGGCGCTCCACCGCGCAGAAGGACGTCACCGTGCGATAGCCCTGCCAGCGCCGCGCGTCGGCGTCGGGGGCCGGGGCCGGCGTCTCCGGGAACTCCCCGGCGAGCAGGCCCGCGCCGTGCCGGGTGGAGATCACGCCATAACGGGCCCGCGGGTGCAGTGTGAGGATGTCGATCCGCAGCATGTCGCCGGGGATGGCGCCACGTACGTGGATCGGGCCCGTCACCACATCCGAGCCGTCCGTGCCGAACCGGTGTGGAACGCCGGACGCGGCGATGGCCCGCGCGTCCTCCAACACCTCCGAGGGGACGACCCCGAAACCCCCGAGAAAGGCATCGGGATCGCGGCCCTGGTCCTCGAGAATGCCTTCCTGGCTGACCGTGTCTATGGTGACGGTCGTGCCAGAGTCCACGCTGAGCACCGGTCGCGTCCGCGCGTTCGGGAGGGCACCCCAGCTGATCGTCTCCGGGGTGGACGGCAGATAGTGCCGGCCCTCGATCTTTCCTCGTCCCGGCTGCAGGGCCACTCGCGCCCTACCCGTGCCGACGCCCGGCGAGGCCGGGTCGGCGCCCTGCGCACACCCGCGGGAGCCCGGTCATCGCTCGCCGCCCACGTTGGGACGGACGCCGACGCGAGGCCCCACGGGCTCACGGACGACGCGCACGGCTGTCGGACGAGCCGGCCGCCGACAACGGCGCTGAGGGTGATGCACGCGCGTCAGAGTCGCAGCGGAAGATGACGTCACGATGTCGTGGATGTTGCAGTCGGCGTCAATTACCTCGTTAACAGCACCGAATCCCGACTGAATCCCGGCAGAACACCGACCCCCGCGGCAACCACGGCCCGGACCGATAGCGTGGGCCGGGCCATGAGCACCAGCAGACCCGACACCGATGACACCGCGGATGTCCCCACAACGGATACGCCCGCACCCGACACGGCGGCACCGGGTACAGCCGCCACGGCCACCAGCGACGGATCCGGACCGACTGTCGCGGATCTCGGCGAGTTCGGGCTGATCCGGGCGATCACCCGACGCCTGCCGGCCGGCCCGGACGTCCTGCTCGGGCCCGGCGACGACGCCGCCGTGGTGGCCAGCGCCGACGGCCGGGTCGTCATCACGACCGATCTGCTCCTCGAAGGCCGGCATTTCCGGCGGGACTGGTCCTCCGCCTATGACGTGGGCCGCAAGGCCGCGGCCCAGAACCTCTCCGACGTGGTCGCGATGGGTGCCCGGCCGACCACCCTGGTCGTCGGCCTGGGTGTTCCGCGGAGCCTGCCGATCGCCTGGGCCGAGCAGTTCGCCGACGGCCTGCGCGACGAATGCGAGCTGGTCGGGGCCTCGGTCGCCGGCGGCGACATCAGTTCGTCCGACACCATCGTGCTCGGGATCACCGCGCTCGGCGATCTGGCCGGCCGCGCACCGGTACGCCGGGACACCGCACGCCACGGGGATCTCGTCGTCCTGGCCGGCCGGCTCGGCTGGGCCCAGGCCGGCCTCGCGCTGCTCCGCGCCACCACTGCCACCGCTGCCACCACTGCCACCGCTGCCACCACTGCCACCACAGGTGCCGTCAGTGCCGCCACTGCCACCACCGGTGCCGTCAGTGCCACCGCGACCGGCGCCGCTGCTACCGCCACCGGCGCTACCGCTGCTGCCGGCGGCACCGCGGCGGCGCCCGCCGTGCGCCTGGACGATCCCGAATACGCCGAGCTGGTCGCCGCCCACCGGCGGCCGCAGCCGCCCTATCCACTCGGCCCGCAGCTGGCCGCGGCCGGCGCGCACGCCATGTGCGACATTTCCGACGGCCTGCTCGCCGATCTCGGTCACATCGCGGCGGCCTCATCGGTGTGGATCGACCTCGACACCGCCCTCATACGGGTACCCGCTCGGATAAGCGCTGCCGCCGCGGCACTGGACGCGGATCCACTCGGCTGGGTGCTGACCGGCGGGGACGATCACGCACTCGTCGCCTGCGTCGCCCCCGGCACGGAGCTTCCGGCGGGCTGCACCGTGATCGGACGTGTCCTGAACGAGCGGCCGGCCGACGCCGGCACGCGCGACCACGGCGTCCTCGTCAACGGCCGGGACCAGCACCACCAGCCCGGCTGGGACCACTTCGCCTGATCTGAAGGCCGCGGCGTCCTCCGGGGACTCAGTCCGCCCGGAACCGGGAGAGCACCGGTAGGACGGTCGCCCGCAAGGCCGTCTGGACCTCCTCGCATGCCCCCTCGGCCGAGACGACGGCGAACGACGAGGCCTCCGGCAGGGAGCGGTACGCCTCGTCGAAGGCGACGAGGTAGTCGAGCTCCTCATGGTCGCGCCCGCGCTGCTCCACCCGCCGCTGCGCAAGCCCGGCCGGGACGGACAGATAGCACACCAGGTCAGGCGCGGGGAACCGGCGAAACGCGGCACGCACCCGGCGTTCGCCACGATCGCCGCGGGCACGCATGATCGCATACTGGCAGTAGGCGTAGCGGTCCATCACCGCTACACGGCCGGTGAGCCAGGACAGCGCGAGCGCCCGGCTGACCGCCACCCAGCGCATGGAGGCCTCGATCACGACGTACGCGCGGCGGCCGAACAGCGCGTGCCCGTCAGTGCGGCCGAGCAGCCTCGCCAACGCATCCCAGATCGGGCGACCGCCCGCGTTCTCGAAGTAGCGGGCCGGCACACCCTGCCCGTTCAACCAGGCCGCGAGCCTTCTGGCCTGGGTCGTCTTACCCGACCCGTCCACCCCGAGCAGAGCAATGATCGGCCGGCGTCGCACCTGACAAGCGTAGATGTCCGGCCGTCACAGGATCCGTGGTGCCGGCACGCACGACTGCCAAAGTCATCAAAACCCCCAAAGCCCCGCTGACCGAGCCTCGGGCTTCCGCTGCCGCCAACCTGCCACAAAGCAAGAACTGAGAATCCTGGCCGCCACAGCAACCGAAACCCTCACTTCTTGCTGATCACCGAGCGACCCTGTGCCACATTTGCGCCGATTGACGGAATGACACTGACGCTGTGTGGCGACACCGGATCCCTGGTGGGTCACCAAACAGCGGGTAGGCGCAGACCGCCAGATCAATATCGGCGCCCCAGAGAACCCCGTGAACGCAGGGCGAACACCCAAACCACCCCAACCTCGCCAGCCGTGGGGGGCCCGGGGGGGCTCGGCCCCACCGGCCAACATCCCACAAGCCACCAGGAAGCCCGCAAAAGCGGGCGAACACCCAAACCACCCCAACCTCGCCAGCCGTGGGGGGCCCGGGGGGGCTCGGCCCCACCGGCCAACATCCCACAAGCCATCAGGGAGCCCGCAAAAGCGGGCGAACAGGCGAAACCAGGATTGTGGGTGCCGGCCCGCCAGGTCGCCTCACGGCGTGATGTCGCACGTAGCGACTCAATATGGGTCCGGGGGCCATGATACGGACCGGCACTGCTCATCCTAACGCGGCACTGCGCCCGCCTGTTCCCGTCCGTTACAACTGACGGGTGAGGACGAGGGTCCCGATGTCGTCGACGGTGCCCGTCCAGCCGGGGCGGAGCAGGCAGGTGGCCTCGGCGAACTCCACCACCGCCGGGCCCGCGACGACGTCGCCGGCGCCCAGAGCGGCCCGCGGGACCACCTCGACGTCCCGCCAGGCACCGTCCAGCCAGGCCTGCCGGCGTCCGCGTCGAGCGGTCGGGTCGACGGGTGGGGCGACGGGGACGGGCTTCGGGCCGCGCACGGTGACCACCAGGCGCACCGCGACCGTCTCGATCTCGCGCTCCGGGGCGATGTGCCCGTACCTGCGCAGATGCTCGGCTTCGAAGGCTGCACGCACGGCCTGGGCCATCGAGGCGGCGTCGACCGAGGCGTCCCCGGGCTCGACTCCGGCTGCGTCCCCGGGCTCGGCGACGTCGATGGTCAGTTCGTGGGACTGGCCCGCGTACCGGCAGTCGACGCGCCGTTGGAGGACAGCCGGCGATCCGGCCGAGGCCTGCCCCGGCTCGGCGTCCGCGGCCGGTCCAGCATCTGCAGCCGCGGCCGGGCCGGCGTCCGCGGCCAGGTCGGCCTCCGCAGCCGCGGTCGCGGCCAGGTCGGTGAAGGCGCGGGCGAGATCGACCTCGCCGAGCCGGCCGATCAGCGGGCGGGCGTGGTCACGCCGGACGTCCCCGATCGCCAGCCCCAGCGCCGACAGCACCCCGGCGGCCAGTGGGACCAGCACCCGGGACATGCCGAGTTCCTCGGCCAGCGCGCAGGCGTGCGTCCCACCGGCCCCGCCGAAGGCCACCAGCACCAGCTGACGCGGGTCGATGCCGCGTTCGACGGAGACGACCCGCAGCGCCCGGGTCATCTCCGCGTCGGCGACGGCGACCACCCCGGCGGCGGTCTGTGCCGGGGTGAGGCCCAGCTCGGCGCCGAGCCCGCTCAGCACCGCCTCGGCCGCCGCCCGGGAGAGCGTGACCTCGCCGCCGAGCCCGGCACCGTCGGCGAGGTAGCCCAGGTAGAGGTCGGCGTCGGTGACCGTAGGCAGGGTGCCGCCGCGCCCGTAGCAGGCCGGGCCGGGGTCGGCTCCCGCCGAACGCGGGCCGACCCGCAGGGCGCCACCGGCGTCCGCCCAGGCGATCGAGCCGCCGCCCGCGCTGACCGAGTGGACGTCCACCGTGGGCAGCATGATCGGCACCCCGGCGAGCACCGACTCGGACGTGGTGAGCGCCCGCCCGCCGAGCACGGGCGCGACATCGGTGGACGTCCCGCCCATGTCAAAGGTGAGCAGGTCACGGACCCCGGACAGGCCGGCGACGTAGGCGGCGCCGACGACGCCCCCGGCCGGGCCGGACAGCACACAGCGGGCGGCGTGCCCGGCCGCCTCGGCGAGCTCGGTGACACCGCCCGACGACTGCATGATCATGGGGACGGTGAGCGACTGCCGCGCGCAGCGGTGTTCCAGGCGCCGCAGATAGGTGGAGAGTCCGGGGGTCAGATAGGCGTCGGCGACAGCGGTGGTGAAGCGCTCGTATTCGCGGAACACCGGCAGCACCTCGCTGGAGGCGACCACCGTGATGCCCGGCAGCCGCTGCCGCAGCGCCGTGGCGACGGCCTGTTCATGGGCCGGGAAGGCGAAGGAGAACAGCAGGCAGACGGCGACGGCCGCGAGGTCGGGGATGGCCGCCACCTCCTCGACGACCCGGGCGACGTCGTCGTCGCGCAGCGGCTCGATCACGCCGTGCGGCCCGCACCTCTCGGCGACGGTGAAGCGCAGCTCGCGCGGGACGAGGCTGGGCGGGCGGTCCCTGGTCAGGTCGTAGAGGGACGGCCTGTTCTGCCGGCCGATCTCGATCACGTCCCGGAAGCCCCGGGTGGTCACCAGCGCGGTGCGGGCCCCGGCGCGTTCCAGCAGCGTGTTGGTGGCCACCGTGGTGCCGTGGGCGAAGGTGCCGACCTGTGCCGGGGCCAGGCCGGCCGCGGCCACCGCGGCCAGCACCGCGTCGGACGGGTCGGTGGGAACGGAGGGAACCTTGGCGAACCGCACGCCACCGTCCGGATCCACCGCCACCAGGTCGGTGAAGGTGCCGCCGACATCCACTCCGAGCCGGACCCGCTCGCCGGACGGCTCCTGCTGATCGGGCACTCGGCCTCCTGCTTCCCTGACTTCCGACGGCGTCCCTGACATGCTGGCGCCCTGGCCGGCCGGTGGCAGCTCCGGCCACCCAGAGCACCGACTACCCAGAGCAACAACGCGAAGCGGTACCGGGCGGCCGGTAAGGCTGAGCCGGCACCAGGTACGAAACCACCATTTGGGTCTTCATGTGACCTCGCGCGCAGAGCCGGCGGCCGGCGGGGAACCGCGCGGAAAACCCGCCTTTGCCAGCGGCACAGTCGAGATCGCTATCGGCCCGGGCCAGTGGATCGTGGCGCCGACAGGAGGCGATCAGCCCTGACACAACGGGACGAATGTGACGCGACGCCGGGGAGGGCAGCTTCGGGGTGTCCGTCCACAGCGGGTAACCTGAGCAGACGGTAGCGAAGGGCCTGCGAACAGGCTGAGATGTACACCGTGGATAGAGGCGATTGGCTCCGTGACAGCACCGACGGTACCCGCGTCAGAACCTGACTTCGGCCCTAACGAGTGGCTGGTCTTCGAGATCTACCAGCAGTATCTCGAGGACCCGGAGAGCGTCTCCCCCGAATGGCGCGAGTTCCTCTCCGACTACCGCCCCGCGAACCCGGCTGCCGGGAACGCGCAGGCGAGCGGTGCCACCGCCCCCAGTCCCGCGTCAACGCCGACGCCTTCGACCCCCTCCGCTCCGGCTGCCACCGCGAGCGTGGCACCGGTCACGGCCCCGGCGCCAGCGGTCCCGGCGGCTCCCGCGCCGGCGGCCCCGGCCGCGGCGCCCGCCGCCGCGAGCGCGAAGCCGGCTTCCGCGCCGGCCAAGCCCGCGACCCCGGTCGCGGCCGGGGAGCGCACCCCGTTGCGCGGCGCGTCCGCCCGGGTGGTCTCCAACATGGAGACCTCGCTACACGTCCCGACCGCGACGTCCGTGCGTGCGGTGCCGGCGAAGCTGCTGGCCGACAACCGCATCGTCATCAACCGGCACCTGGCCCGGTCCAGCGGCGGGAAGATCTCCTTCACCCATGTGATCGGCTACGCCATGGTGAAGGCCCTGATCGACCACCCGGCGATGAACGCGTCCTATGCCGAGATCGACGGCAAGCCGACGCTCGTTCAGCCGGAGCACATCAACCTCGGCCTCGCGATCGACCTGGTCACGCCCAAGGGGCGCCAGCTCGTCGTCGCCGCGGTGAAGAAGGCCGAGACCCTCGACTTCAGCCAGTTCTGGCTGGCGTATGAGGACCTCGTCCGCCGGGCCCGCACCAACAAGCTGACCATGGACGACTTCACCGGCGTCACGATCAGCCTGACCAACCCCGGCGGCATCGGGACGGTGCACTCCGTCCCGCGCCTCATGGAGGGCCAGGGCACGATCATCGGCGTCGGTGCCATGGAGTACCCGGCCGAGTTCCAGGGCGCCTCCGAGCAGACCCTGACGAAGCTCGCGATCTCCAAGATCATGACGCTGACCAGCACCTACGACCACCGGATCATCCAGGGCGCGCAGTCCGGCGAGTACCTGCGGCGCATCCACGAGCTGCTGCTGGGCGCCGACGGGTTCTACGACGAGATCTTCGCGTCGCTGCGTGTCCCCTACGTGCCGATCCGCTGGCTGCCCGACATCTCCGCCCACCACGAGGGCGACCTCGACCACGGCGCCCGGGTGATGGAGCTCATCCACGCCTACCGGGTGCGTGGTCACCTGATGGCCGACACGAACCCGCTCGAGTTCGCCATCCGCAGCCATCCCGACCTGGACATCATCGGCCACGGCCTGACCCTGTGGGACCTCGACCGCGAGTTCGCGGTGGGTGGCTTCGCCGGGCAGCGCACGATGCGGCTGCGGGACATCCTCGGCGTCCTGCGTGACTCCTACTGCCGCCGGGTCGGCATCGAGTACATGCACATCCAGGAGCCGGAGGAGCGCACCTGGATCCAGGCCCGCGTCGAGCGCTCCGCGGAGCGGCCCGACCCGGCCGAGCAGCTGTACGTGCTGGAGCGCCTCG
Source organism: Parafrankia irregularis (assembly GCF_001536285.1). NCBI lineage: Bacteria > Bacillati > Actinomycetota > Actinomycetes > Frankiales > Frankiaceae > Parafrankia > Parafrankia irregularis. The sequence continues at coordinate 63,947 of NZ_FAOZ01000022.1, forward strand.
GTGCCGCCGAGGCCTTCGAGTCGTTCCTGCAGACCAAGTACGTCGGCCAGCGCCGGTTCTCGCTGGAGGGCGCCGAGTCGACGATCCCGCTGCTGGACGAGATCCTCGGCCGGGCGGCGGAGGCCACACTCGACGAGGTCGTCATCGGCATGGCGCACCGCGGGCGGCTCAACGTGCTCGCGAACATCGTCGGCAAGTCGTACCGGCAGATCTTCGACGAGTTCGAGGGCTACGTCGACCCGCAGACCGCGCACGGCTCGGGTGACGTCAAGTACCACCTGGGTGCCGACGGCGTCTACACCGACCAGGAGGGGCGCACCGTCCCCGTCTCGGTGGTCGCCAACCCGTCGCACCTCGAGGCCGTCGACGGCGTCCTCGAAGGTGTCGCCCGCGCGAAGCAGGACGTCCTGGACAAGGGCTTCGAGGGCTTCACCGTGCTGCCGGTGCTGATCCACGGTGACGCCGCGTTCGCCGGCCAGGGTGTGGTCGCCGAGACGCTGAACCTCTCCCAGCTGCGCGGCTACCGCACCGGTGGCACCGTGCACGTGGTCATCAACAACCAGGTCGGCTTCACCACGTCACCGACGTCCAGCCGCTCCTCGGTCTACGCGACCGACGTGGCGCGCATGGTGCAGGCGCCGATCTTCCACGTCAACGGGGACGACCCGGAGGCGTGCGTCCGGGTGGCGGCGCTGGCGTTCGCCTACCGGCAGGAGTTCAACAAGGACGTCGTCATCGACCTGGTCTGCTACCGCCGGCGGGGTCACAACGAGATGGACGAGCCGTCCTTCACCCAGCCGCTGATGTACGACACGATCGCCTCCAAGCGGTCGGTGCGCAAGGTCTACACCGAGGCCCTGATCGGCCGTGGGGACATCACCCGCGACGAGGCCGAGCTGGCGATGAAGAGCTACCGGGCCGAGCTGGAGAAGGCGTTCGCCGAGACCAGGGAGACCACGACCCGGCCCACGCCGCAGCCGCGGATCGTCACCACCCCGGCCGAGGCCGCCGCAGCCGCCGCGGTCACCACCGCGGTGCCGCTGGAGATCGTCAAGAAGGTCGTCGACACCCAGGTCAACCTGCCGGACGGCTTCGTCATGCACCCGCGCCTGCGGCCGCAGATCGAACGCCGCCCGCAGATGGTCGAGACCGGGGCCATCGACTGGGCGCTCGCCGAGATGATCGCGTTCGGCAGCCTGCTGCTGGGCGGCACCTCGGTGCGGCTCACCGGCCAGGACAGCCGCCGCGGCACCTTCGGGCAGCGGCACTCCGTGCTGGTCGACCGCTACACCGCGGAGGACCACACACCGCTGCGCACCCTGCGCAACGACGACGGCTCCCGGGTCGGCACCTTCTACACCTACGACTCGCTGCTCTCCGAGTTCGCCGCGATGGGCTTCGAGTACGGCTACTCGGTGGCCCGGGACGACACCCTGGTGCTGTGGGAGGCGCAGTTCGGCGACTTCGCCAACGGCGCACAGTCGATCATCGACGAGTTCATCTCGGCCGGTGAGGCGAAGTGGGGCCAGCGTTCCTCGCTGACCCTGCTGCTGCCGCACGGGTACGAGGGCCAGGGGCCGGACCACTCCTCGGCCCGTATCGAGCGGTTCCTCTCGCTGTGCGCCGACGGCAACATGACCGTCTCCGCACCGTCCAGCCCGGCCAGCTACTTCCACCTGCTGCGCCGGCAGGCGCTGTCACCGGTGCGCCGGCCGCTGATCGTCTTCACGCCGAAGTCGATGCTGCGGCTGAAGGCCGCCGCCTGCACCGTCGAGGAGCTCACCGGCGGCGCCTGGCAGCCGATCATCGACGACGCCTCGGTCAGCGACCCGGCCAGCGTGCGGCGGGTGCTGCTGTCGGCCGGCAAGGTCTACTACGACCTCGCCGCCGCCAAGGAGAAGCGCAACGACGCCCAGCGCTTCGCCCTGCTGCGCGTCGAGCAGCTCTACCCGACCCCCGGGCCGGAGCTCGCCGCGCTGCTGAGCCGGTACCCGAACCTGACCGACCTCGTCTGGGTCCAGGAGGAGCCGGCGAACCAGGGTGCCTACCCGCACATGGCGCTGAACCTGCCCGAGTCGCTGCCCGAGGGCCTGCGGCTGCGGCGGGTCTCGCGGCGGGCCTCGGCCGCCCCGGCCTCCGGCTCGTCCCGGGTGCACGAGCGGGAGCAGGCAGCTCTCGTCGAGGCGGCCTTCAGCGACTGACGCCTGACCGTGCCACTGCGGCCGCCTGGCGCCAGGCGGCCGCAGTGCACGATCGGCGCGGCTCCGACCCGCCAGCCTGCTGCGGCCGCAGCACCTGAGCCGGTCCGCGGCAGGCGACCGGGCGGCTACATAGCAGCAAGCGTACGCACAGCGACGCATAGCAGGACACGCGACGACAGCGACCCAAGCCGGCGGTGGGCCGGGCCCTGACTGCCACGGGCCCGGCCCACCGCCGGATCTCGTTTCGCGACCTTGCACGCCTGCGCGACTCGTACGACCCGATACCGTCCAGGCATGTACTTCACCGACCGTGGCATCGAGGAGCTCGCCAACCGGCGCGGCGAGGAGTCGGTGTCCTTCGAATGGCTCGCGGACGCGCTGCGCACCTTCGTCGACCTGCACCCACAGTTCGAGGACGCCGTCGAACAGCTCGCGACCTGGCTCGCCCGGCCCGACGACGACCCCGACCTCTAGCGCCGCACCCGCGCGGCGCCCGCCGCACCGCGCCCCGGAGAACCCGGACTAGACGGTGAGGACGAGCTTGCCGAACACCTCACCCTGGGCGAGACGTTCGAACGAGGCTCGCGCGTCCGCGAGCGGGCGGACATCGTCGACCAGCGGGCGGGTGCCGGTTCGGTCCAGGAGGCTCACCAGGTCGGCCAGCTCGCCGCGGGTACCCATCGTCGAGCCGACAACCGAGAGCTGGAGAAAGAAGATCCGGTTCAGCTCCGCCGGCGGGTTCGGCCCGCTGGTCGCCCCGGAGCAGACGATCCGGCCGCCCGGGCGCAGCGAACGCACCGAATGCGACCAGGTGGCGGCACCGACCGTCTCGATCACCGCGTCGACGCGGGCCGGCAGGCGCTCCCCCGTCGCGACCGCGAGGTCGGCGCCGAGATCGAGCGCACGGCGACGCTTCGCCTCGTCCCGCGAGGTGACGAAGACGGTATGCCCGACCGCCTTACCGATCATCAGGGCCGCCGTCGCCACCCCGCCGCCGGCCCCCTGGACCAGGATCGTGCCACCGCCGCTCGCGGGCAGGCCCGAGCGGCTGACCACCATGCGGTAGGCGGTCAGCCAGGCGGTCGGCAGGCAGGCCGCCTCCTCCCACGACAGCGACGCCGGTTTCGGGACGAGATTCGCCCGTGGGACGGCCACCTGCTCGGCCAGTGTTCCCGGATGCAGCTCGGAAAGCAGCGTCCGGGACGGGTCCAGGGTCTCGTCGCCACCGCCCCGGGCCGGGTCGCCGATGACCGCGTGGACGATGACCTCCGCACCGTCGGCGCTGACCCCGGCGGCATCGCAGCCCAGGATCATCGGCAGCCGCTCGGCGGGCAGGCCGACACCGCGCAGGCTGAAAAGATCGTGATGGTTGAGCGCGGCGGCCCGCACCGAGACCGTGGTCCAGCCCTCCGGGACCACCGGCGCGGGCTGATCACCGACGCGCAGGCCTGAGAGCGGGTCGTCCGGGTTGATCGCGACTGCGGCAGCGGCAAGCACGAGCCCGACCCTATTGCGCCGGTGACGCCTGGCGCTCGGACGCTCCGTGCCCTCTCGGTGCCTCGGAGTTCGTCCGGGTTCGGGTGGCTTCAACCCGCACCCGACGAGCCTCCGCGCAACCCGGCGGCCCATGACCGCACGATCCAAAGGCCCCGGCCGTCGCGCCGACCCCGCGGATGTGTTGAACTCAGTCCCGTGGCAACACAGGGAGGAACGCCGGCTGCGGTCGGCCGTGACGGGGGCGGTCGCCGATTCGGCTGGCGTCGGCATCGGCCGGTGCCGGCCCCCGAGCCGCCGATGACACTCGCGACCGACGGCGACCCGATCATCATCGTCCCGTCGGCGGATTTTGTGTGCTGCTCCTACAAGGGCTGCGGCGCGCTGCGTCCACTGGCCGAGGTGAACGAGAACCGGCCCTGTCTGGGCTGCGGCCGGGTCTGACCGTTCCAGACAGGCTCCCGGGGGCCCTCTCGGCTGGGCCCTGTGGGCCGGCCAGCGGCCCCGGCAGGAGCCTGCGAGCAGGCGCCCTGGGGCAGGGGCCTGGGAGTTGGCCGGAGACGACGATGGCCGCCGAGGGTGGGAAACCCTCGGCGGCCATCCTCAGGTTCGCCTGGTCAGCGGCGCGCGACTCCGTCGGCACGGGCCGCTTCGGCCACCGCCGCCGAGACGGCGGGGGCGACCCGCGCGTCGAAGACGCTCGGGATGATGTGGTCCTCGCTGAGCTCGTCAGCGATCACGTCGGCGAGCGCCCGGGCGGCCGCCAGCTTCATGCCCTCGGTGACCCGGCTCGCGCGGACATCCAGCGCACCGCGGAACACACCGGGGAACGCCAGGACGTTGTTGATCTGGTTGGGGTAGTCGCTGCGACCGGTCGCGACGATGCGGGCGTACTTGTGCGCGACCTCGGGGTCGATCTCGGGGTCGGGGTTCGCCATCGCGAAGATGATCGCCTCCGGCGCCATGGTCGCCACGACCTCCTCGGGCACCTTGCCGGCGGAGAGGCCGAGGTAGACGTCCGCGCCGGCGAGGGCCTCGTTGATCGAGCCCTGCTTGCCGGCCTTGTTCGTGTCCGCGGCGAGCGCGGCCTTGATCGGCGTCAGGCCATCGCGGCCGGCGTAGATCATGCCGCGGCTGTCGCCGACGGCGATGTCACCGATCCCCGCCGCGAGCAGGATGCGGGTCACGGCGATCCCGGCGGCGCCCGCCCCCGACACCACGGCCCGCAGGTCCGAGAGGTTCCGGCCGGTGAGCCGCGCGGCGTTCTCCAGCGCGGCGAGCGCCACGATCGCGGTGCCGTGCTGGTCGTCATGGAAGACGGGGATGTCGACACGCTCCTGGAGCAGCGCCTCGATCTCGAAGCAGCGCGGCGCCGAGATGTCCTCCAGGTTGACACCGCCGAAGCCCGGCGCGAGCCTCGCGACGGTGGCGACGATCTCCTCGACGTCGGTGCAGTCGAGGCAGATCGGCACCGCGTCCACGCCGCCGAAGTGCTTGAACAGCGCGGCCTTGCCCTCCATGACCGGCAGCGCCGCGGCGGGCCCGATGTCGCCGAGGCCGAGCACCGCGGTTCCGTCGGTCACAACGGCGACCGTGTTGGCACGCCAGGTGTAATCGTCAGCCAGTGCCGGCGCCTCGGCGATCGCCATGCACACCCTGGCCACGCCCGGCGTGTAGGCGAGGGAGAGGTCTTCACGGTTGTTCAGCGGCGCGGTCAGGCCGATCCCGATCTTTCCGCCCCGGTGCAGCGCGAAGGCGGGATCGTCGTCGGAGGGGCGCGGGCTCGGCCCGTCGAAGCCCGGCGACACTGCCGGCGACTGCGGCGAGGCCGCGCCCTGGACCGGGGCGGCGATGGACTGGTCGAGGGTCGTGTTGTCGGTCGTTGCGGTCACGAAAGGGGCTCCTCGGACAAGCCACGGCGGTACCGTCCGGCGAACGGTGTCACTGCCCGGACGTGGCTAGGACGTTCCCGGGACCCCGGCGAAGATCACGCGTTCGCGGGGCGGCGGGCCTTGCGCTGTCGCCTCGGCGTGTGAGGCGGCTGGTTGTGCCACATGTCTGCGGCGGGGGTGGCCCGGCGCAGCTTCCAATATGGCACGTGCAGCGCCCCGAGCCCGGCTGTCTGGTTCGCCACTGACCGGCCGCGGATGTCTCCTGCGCGAAACCGACAGACGGGAACCGAGGCCACCGACGTAGCGTGCTCGTGACATGACTGTGCTTGTAGGCGTCTCGGGCGGCACGCGACACCGTCGCGCGCCGCGGCGACAGGCCGCCCGGCGACGGTACCTGTCGCCCATCCGACTCGATTCGGGCCGGTCACGAGCGTCACAACCGCCACCGGTCCGGCACACCCGGCGCGGTGGCGGCGCTGCCGCCGGCCTTCTCGGCGCCGCCGCGAGCATCGTCCGGCGGGCCGGGGAACACGTCGTCTGATCACGATGGAACCGTGAGACGGACATCACGGCGCAGGTCACGAATCACCTCATGCCCAGAACCAATCGCGATGTCCGGGACCGGACGCGACGCCAGGAACCAGCGGCGATGCCCGGAACCGGTCGTGGCTGCGCCAGCACCGGGTTCTGGAGGCCACTCCGCCAGGTCCCGGAGGCCACCACACCAGATTCCGGAGGCCACCACACCGGCCGGCAACCGACCGGGTCGCCGGAGGAGACCGCGCCGCGGCCGCACGCCTTCCCGTCGCCAGACCTCCCGCCACCCATGTCAGCCGGGTTTCCCAATCGGGCCGAAAGCCCGGGCGCATCGGCGGGGCTGATTCCGGTGCGTTTCCTGCTTGTTTCCCGTCGAGATCAGCCCAATGATCACGGGTTCGCGACACACGCAGCACAGATGAATCGTGAGACGATTCACGCTCGCACAAATGTTGTTCGTCCGTGGATTGGTGGAGTGCGGGAGGCGACACAAAGGGGATCCAGGAACAGGTCCAGTGTCAACACCGTAACCCCCCGTACGGCACGGCGACATATTTCGGGAGATCCCCGACAACCCGCGGTCGAGATGATAACCAAAGGTGTCATCTCGTTCACCCAGAGCACGCATTCCCGGACGAGCCTCACGAGGAATCAGCGAGCTAAACCTAGTAGCGTATGTTCTCGTGGAGGTCACCGAGCTGCCGATAGCCGATACCTGGTTGTTCACCCCGCGCAAGCACTCCGACCCTCGCGGGACATTCCTCGAATGGTTCCGCACCGACACGCTGGAATCAGTGGCCGGGCACCGTCTCGAACTCGCCCAGGCGAACGCGAGCGTCAGCCGCGCGGGAACTCTGCGCGGAGTGCACTATGCCCAGGTGCCACCCAGCCAGGCAAAATACGTGACCTGCGTGAGTGGTCGCGTTCTGGACTGTGTGGTCGACATACGGCTCGGCTCGCCGACCTTCGGCGCGCACGCGGCCGTCATCCTCGACGACGTCGACCGCCGCGGGCTGTACATCGCGGAAGGCCTGGGGCATGCCTTCATGGCCCTCACCGACAACGCGGTGATCACCTATCTGTGCTCGGCCCCCTACACGCCGGCCCGTGAGTACGGGATCAACCCGCTCGACCCCGACCTCGACCTCCCCTGGCCACCTGACATCACGCCGCTGCTGTCCGAGAAGGACGTCGCGGCGCCGAGCCTGTCGCAGGCCGCCGCCGCCGGGATCCTTCCCGACTACGCCGACTGCAGGGCCTTCTACGAATCGCTGCGCCCGCTCGGCAGCGGCATCGGCCGCGGCTGAACCAGCCGCACGCCCGGCCGGCAGGCCACCTCCGCGGCCCCGGAACAGCCCCGACGGCTCCGACCTGCCCCACCACCGGCAGCCCCGCGCAACGGCCGAGGCCGCGCTCCGGCGTGGCCGCGCGACGTACGACTGTGGCCGTACGAAGACAGGGGCCGTACGAGGACAGGGGCCGTACGAGGACAGGGGCCGTACGAGGACAGGGGCCGTACGAGGACAGGGGCCGTTTCAGGGCGCGGGCCGCACGCGGCGTCGACGCAGCGGACGTGGCCGCGGCCAGTACCGGGCGACCACCCGGCCCAGGATGTCGGTGGCCGCGACCATGCCGAACGTCGCGCTGTCGGTTCCGACCCCCACGTTGTCCGAACGCAGCCACCAGGAACCGTCCGGGTCCGCGAACTCGGCCCGTTTGATTCCGAGTCCTCGTTCCGGCAGCCGGGCGACCACCACGTCTCCCGGCCTGGGTGGCGCTCCCCACAACACGAGGCACGCATCGCCATCGCGCAGTGTCGGACGCATGGACTCGCCGCGAACGGACACCGCCCGCGGAGAAATGCTCGGCCTCACAGGGGTAGGTTGCCAGAAGGCGGAAAACCGGGCCCGCGAGCTGCACATCCGCGGCCCGGATCCCGCGATCGCACCCACCCGGGCCGGCCTGTCCCGCCGTACGCAGGACACGGCCGCCCTGGGGCGACCTGAGACCCGAGGCGTAAGGAGAGGAAGCGGAATGAGCCTGCTCAAGCCCGCCATCAGCGTCAACGCCCACTGCGACCTGCCCTGCGGCGTCTACGACCCCGCGCAGGCGAAGGTCGAGGCCCAGTCGGTCAAGGCCATCCAGGAGAAGTACCAGGGCAACACCGACCCCGAGTTCCGGGCCCGCGCGCTGGCCATCAAGGAGGAGCGCGCGGAGCTCGTCAAGCACCACCTCTGGGTGCTCTGGACCGACTACTTCAAGCCGAACCACATCGAGAAGTACCCGCAGCTGCACGAACTGTTCTGGAAGGCCACGAAGGCCGCCGGTGCCGCCGGCGCGAAGGGCTCGGTCGACCCGGCCCAGGGCCAGCAGCTCCTGGACCTGATCGACGAGATCTCGACGATCTTCTGGGAGACGAAGGCCGCCGCCTGACGGTCACCCGACCAGCACGACGGACGTCCCCGCCGGAGGCGCACAGCGCCACCTGGTGGGGACGTCCCACGTCAGGGCCCTTCCGCGGACCTCGCCCACCCGCCCGGCGCCGTGCCTGCCACCGGCCGCCGCCACCTGACGCCACCTGACGCCACCTTCGGAGCCGACATGATCAGAGCAGCGCAGCGCGCGGACGTCGCCGCCGTTCTGGCCCTCGTCCATGGCCTCGCCGCCTATGAGCGGGAACCGGACGCCGTGTCGATGACCGACGAAGATCTCGCCACCGCGTTGTTCGGCGACCCGCCCGCGGCGTACTGCCTGGTCGCCCTCGACGCCGGCACGGTCGTCGGGTGCGCGCTGTGGCACCCGACCTTCTCGACCTGGACCGGCAAGGCCGGCATGTACCTGATCGACCTGTTCATACGGCCCGAGCATCGCCGCCATGGGCACGGCCGGGCCCTGCTCGCGGAACTGGCCCAGCTCTGCGTCCAACACGGGTACCAGCGCCTCGAATGGGCTGTGCTGGACTGGAACACCCCCGCGCACGCCTTCTACCGGTCGGTGGGGGCGGCACCCACCTCCGAGTGGACCACCTGGCGCCTGGATGCCACCGCGATCAACGCGCTGGCCGGCCCGCGCCAGTCCCCCGATATCGGCTGACGTGCCCTTTCGCCGGCCGAGCCGGTCTCATCCCGGGCTCGCACCCGTATCGCCCCGGCTGGCCGCCATCCACGCTGACCTGTCAGCCGGCCGGCATCCGGCCGAGCCGCGCGATGAATTCCCAGTTGACCGAGTATGAATCGGCCATCCGCGACCAGTCGGACCCCGGGCGGCGCGTTCTGATCACCCGACCTGCGACACCCCAGGGAGGCTGGGTACGGTGGTGAACCACGGGAGGCCGCGCCAGACGTTCCTCCCGGGCAGAACCATCAGCAGGACCATCATCGGAGTACCGCCCCGCGGAACGGGGCATGGGTCAGCACCGGAGTGTCGTCCGGAAACGGACACGGCGCCCCGGATGACATGACTGGTCGCGGCGACGGCGCCCGGCACGACGACATACATCATCGACGAGGACCTTCCTCGCACGACCCGGGCTCTTGGGGGTAGGAACGTGAATCCGACGCCTTCTACCGGCGGCGCGGAGAACTCCGGCGGCATCTCGGGCGAAGCCACCCACGAGGGCGGCCCGCACGACGTCGTCCAGCTCACCCTGCCCGCCGCGAGCGCCTATCTGACCGTCCTGCGGACGGCCACGGCGTCCCTCGCGGCCCGCTTGGACTTCACTCTCGACGACATCGAGGATCTTCGTATCGCGGTGGACGAGGCCTGCGCACTGCTGCTCGTCTCCGCTGTTCCCGGTTCGTCGCTGGAATGCAGATTCGCCCTGGAACCTGGCGTTATGAAGGTCCTGGTCACAGTCGAAAGCCTGGACGGCGAGCCGCCGTCCCGGGAGACGTTCGCCTGGACGGTCCTGACCGCGCTGGCCGGTGACGTCTCCAGCTCGACGGGCCCGGGTTCCCGGGTCAGCATTGCCCTTCAGAAGCGTCGCGGCGTCCGGGCCGACCTGGGTGAGCCCCCGGCCGGGCACGTACGCGGCTCAGGCGCGGCCTCCGCAGCGGCCCTCGGCGACACGGTAGGCACGTTGTGACTTCAGCCGGCAGAACACCCACCACACCTCGATCAGCGCCCGCGGGCCACGCGGGCGGCCTCGACTCCGCGGGCGCGGGCGACCCCGTCACCGCGATCAGCCAGCGCAGCGCCGACGACGTCGCCGGCGTGACCGCGCTGTCCGGGGCCGGAACCGACCACGGCGGCCTCGGCCACGCCGAGCCAACCGTCGGCCCGCGCTCCGAGCGCGGGTCCGCGGCAGGCGGGCAACCCGCCTCGGCCGCATCGACGGCCTCGGCCCTGGGCGAGCAGGCCAATCCGGACGATGCCGTCGACGCGGCCGGGCCAGCCGGCCCGGGCGGGTCGGACGAGCCGGGTTCAGCCCGGTCGGATGCCGAACCGGGTTCGGGCACGGACTCGGACACGGATCCGGATGGAGCCGACAGCTCCGAGCGGTCCGGCAGCACCTCGCCGGACCGGGTCCGGGCCCGCCTCCTGTTCGCCCGCCTGGTCTCCCTGCCCGAGGGCGACCCCGAGCGGGCGGCGCTGCGCGACCAGCTCGTCCGCATGCACCTTCCGCTGGTCGAATACCTCGCTCGTCGGTTCCGAAACCGCGGCGAGCCGCTCGACGACCTGGTGCAGGTCGCGACGATCGGCCTCATCAAGTCGGTGGACCGGTTCGATCCGGAGCGTGGCGTCGAGTTCTCGACCTACGCGACACCGACGATCGTCGGTGAGATCAAGCGGCACTTCCGGGACAAGGGCTGGGCCATCCGGGTTCCGCGCCGGCTCCAGGAGCTGAAGCTCTCGCTGACGAAGGCGACCTCCGAGCTGTCCCAGTCGCTCGGACGGTCGCCGACCGTCAGCGAGATCGCCCGCCATCTGGAGATGACCGAGGAGGAGGTGCTCGAGGGCCTGGAGTCCGCGAACGCCTACTCCGCGGTCTCGCTCGACGCCCCGGACTCCGGCGACGACGAGGCCCCGGCTGTCGCCGACACCCTCGGGGTGCAGGACGAGTCCCTGGAGGGCGTGGAGTACCGCGAGTCCCTCAAGCCACTCCTGGAGAAGCTGCCGCCGCGCGAGAAGCGCATCCTGCTGCTCCGCTTCTTCGGCAACATGACGCAGTCGCAGATCGCGAACGAGCTCGGGATCTCGCAGATGCACGTGTCCCGGCTGCTTGCCCGCACCCTGGCCCAGCTGCGCCGCGGGCTGCTGGAAGACGGCTGATCCTCGGGCGCCGGCCGACCCCCGGGCCCGGGTCGGCTCAGGTCGACGTCCGCCTGGGCGCCCGCTGGCCACCATCGGGCTGATGAGCGGCCGGCTGATCGGCGTCATCGCCCGACCGGAAGTACCCGCCGCCAAGCCCCAGGGCGATGACGATGGTGATCGGCACCGCCACCAGCGGCACGCCGTAGCCGTACAGGCCGCCCTGGAGCAGCCCCCAGGCAACAGGAAGACACAGGATCTGGGTCACGAGAGCCGGGGTCCTGAACCCCTCCCGGCCTCGGAACACTCCCCACGTGACGAGACCCAGGCAGGCCGCGCCCACCAGCGCCAGCAGCCCGCCGGTCTCCGCCCGCCCGACATCGTCGATGTCGGACCCGAAGCCACGAACCACCAGCAGCACGCCCAGGCCGGCCAGAACCGCCGTCTCGATGCCCAGCAACGCCCCTGCGACGAGCACGGGCCGCGGCCTCGCGCGCGGCTCCGCCGCCGGCTCCGGCCCACGGCCGGACTCCCCCACGGCGCCACGGTTGGTACCCATCCGCCAAGATTACGTGCCGGACAGCGCCACACCCGGGCGCTGCGTCACGGCCGTCGGACGCACGGTGTGAGAGTTTTCCCTCCCCACTGCCCCGAATGTTTGCGCAGGCTACCGTATTCGTATGCACGGGCTGCTGGTCGTCAATCCGGTCGCGACCACGACCACCGAGCGGGTCCGAGACGTGCTCGCCACCGCTCTGACCGCGGACGTCGCCCTGGAGACGGTCGTCACCAAGGGGCGCGGCCACGGCGTCGAGCTCGGTGTCCACGCCCGCGAGCTGGGCGTCGACGTGGTGATCGTGCTCGGTGGCGACGGAACCGTCAACGAGGTCGTCAACGGCCTGGTCAGCAGCGGCCCGGCGAGCGACGGCCCCGCACTCGCCGTGGTGCCCGGCGGCAGCACCAACGTGTTCGCGCGCGCCCTCGGGTACTCTCCGTCCCCCGTCGAGGCGACCGGCGAGCTGCTCGCCGCGCTGCGCGAAGGCCGTTCCCGCGACGTCAGCGTCGGGCTGGCCCACTACGGCGACCAGCAGCGCTACTTCGCCTTCTGCCTGGGCATGGGCCTGGACGCCGATGTGGTGGCCGCGGTCGAACGCCGTCGCCAGAAGGGGCGCCGCAGCACGCCCGGGCTGTTCCTGCGCTGCGCACTCGCCGAGATGATGAAGCGGACCGGGCGCTCCGGTCCGACCATCAAGGTCACGACGGCAGCCACCCCGGCCGAGGGCGCCACACCGACCGAGGGCGGCGCGGCGGCGGAGGGCACGGCGGACGACGCCGCTCCCGCCGAGGTGTCGCTGGCGATCGTGTGCAACACCCGGCCCTGGACCTACCTGAACAACCAGCCGGTAGCCGCGTGCCCCCAGGCGTCCTTCGACACCGGCCTGGACCTGGTGGGCCTGCGGCGGGCCCGGATGACCAGCGTGGTGCGCACCGGCCTGCAGATGCTCGGCGACAGTCCCGATCCGCACGGGCGCAACGTCGTCCGGCTCCATGACGCGTCGTCCATCACGCTGGACGCCGACCGCCCGGTCACGGTGCAGATGGACGGCGAGGTACTCGGGCTCTTCGAGTCCGTGGAGCTCGCCAACGAGGCGAGCGCGCTGCGGGTGATCGCCTGACGCGCGCTCAGCGCGCGTCCTTCCCCCCGTCGGCCCCACCGCCGTCGGGCCCACTGCGGTGGGGCCCACCGTCGTCGGCTCCGTTGCCAACGGCGCCGTTGCCAACGGCTCCGTTGCCATCAGGCCGACCGCCGGTCGGTTCTCCTCGCCCGAGCGCACGGCGGATGGCGGTCGGGTCGTCGCAGATGATGCCGTCGACTCCGGCGTCCTGAAGCTCCAGCGCGGCCCCCGGGTCGGTGACGGTCCAGGTGACCAGCCGGATGCCGGCACGACGCGCCCGCGCCACGGCGTCCGGCGCACGGCGCACGGCGGACAGGTGCGCGTGCAGCTCTGCGTGGCCGGCCGCGCGGACGTAGGCGATCCCGCCGCTGACCGACATGCGCGGCATTGTCAGAAACGCGGTCCCGACACCGATCCCGGCGTCCCGGACCGCCTCGATCGCGAACCAGTCGAAGGACGACACCGTGATCCCCGCCGCCGTGGCATCGGCGTGGCCGTCGCCCCTGGCGCGCAGGAGCTCGATCAGCGCCTGGGCCGTCCGCTCCCGCGGCGCGTCGAAGTCCGGCTGGCCCGGCTGGTTCTTGATCTCCAGAATGAGCCGCCCGCGGCCGCCCCAGGCGTCGATCATCTCCGTGAGCGCGGGGATGCCGTGGCCGGCCAGCTCCCGCGTCGACCGGCGAATGACCGCACGCCCACCGAGGCCGCCCACACGCGGCAGCCGAGCGTCGTGCACGCACACCAGGTCGCCGTCGGCGCTGCGGCGGACGTCCAGCTCGACTCCGTCCGCGCCGGCTCGTAACGCGGCATCCACGGCCTCGACCGTGTTCTCCGGGCCGGGCGACCGGCTGCCACGATGCCCCAGAACCTCCATCGCTCCATCCTGCACGGAGGCACCCGCGATCGGTAGCCGGCGGCACGCCGGGCTGCCACGGCCCGCCTCAGGGCGCCGGTGACCTCGATCTCAGTGGGCGCCGGCATCGTTCCCAGGCATGGATGTGGTTCGGGGCGCAGACGCCTTGCACGGGCGGCCTATGCACAGCGAGAATCAACACCAAAGCGACAGCCTAGCACAGAATGACCAAGCGTCATGGCCTGCATTCACAAGATCAGCTAGCCTGGCAGCGACGCGCGGCGCCGAGTCACCCCACAACGGTCAGACATGATCCGGTAGGCCAAAAAGAGCTACGGGACAAGGGATTCTCTCCCCACGGCCAATCCTGGGTGAAGGGTCGGCTCAGCCGTGGTCCGCCCGTGTCCCTGGTGGACAGGTACCGGCCAGACCCGGTGTGAAGACGCATGCAGGTTCTTGCGCACCTGCCCGTTCCGGTGGGAGGGTGGCGAATGTCCGAGGTAGATGCACGTGCACCTGGGACCACGCGCATGCACTCGCACAAGCCCCGATCGTCACGCCCCAACCAGACATCCGAAATTTTCTTCTGGGACGCGACGCAACCAAGGCGGCTCACCGAGCGTCTGATGTGCAGTGTGGTCCGAGACGAGAGAGGGAGTAGTACGCATGGACTGGCGCCACCGCGCGCTTTGCCGTGACGAGGATCCCGAGCTCTTCTTCCCGATCGGTACGACCGGTCCGGCAGAACGCCAGGTCGAAGAAGCGAAGGCAGTCTGCAGGCGATGCGCAGTCACAAGTGACTGTCTCAACTGGGCTCTTGACACCGGGCAGGACTCCGGAGTCTGGGGCGGTCTCAGCGAGGATGAACGCCGGGCGCTCAAGCGCCAGGAACGCCTGCGAGTTCGCACCGCCTGAGCTCGGTAGCGCCCTGGCCTGGGCGATACCGCGCCAGTCGGCGTCAGCACGGAACGCGCCTGCTTCGTGCAGGCCGACCACAACCAAACAATGATCTCTGGCAGCCTCGACGTACACGGATGAGCTGGATCTCGCCCCCGGTGGGAGAGGTCGCCCGCGTCCGCTACCGAGGTGTGGTGACCGCGCGCGCTCAGCGCGGGAGCCGCGAAGAGTAACACCATCGGCCGCTCTGTCCGCTGGTCCGCCGCAGTCGCCTGCACGGACACGGACGGAGCGGCCGAAAAATCTTTTCGGGCCACTTTCCCACCCGACGACCCCGCCGACGGAGACGACTCGACCAGCGCGCGTCGGCCGTGGACGGAGGTCACGCAGGAGGGTCTACCCCGCCACGCAAGCCCCAAACACACGACTTCAAGAAAGTGGAATCGAAAGCAGCGCCTCGGTCCCCCGCTCCGGACCGGCCTGCAGCCGGATGGTCCCCCGCATCTCGCCGAGCACCAGCTGCCGCACGATCTGCAGCCCGAGCCGGGGCGAGTGCTCGAGCTGGAAGTCATCCGGCAGACCCGCGCCGTCGTCGGCGATGACGATGTCGAGGCGGTCACCCTCACGCCGCACCCGGAGCTCGATCGCCCCCGAGGATCCGTCGAACGCATGTTCGACAGCATTCTGCAGAAGCTCCGAAAGCACAAGTGCCAACGGCGTGGCGAGTTCGCCGGGCAGCCGTCCGAACGACCCGGTCCGCCGCGTCGTCGCACGTGTCCCGGTCGAGGCGAGATCCACCGTCACCGAGGTGATCTGGTCCGCGATCTCGTCGAAGGGCACCGACTCGCCAAGGGTCTGGGAGAGCGTCTCGTGCACGACCGCGATCGAGGTGACCCGGCGCACGGACTCCCGCAGCGCGTCCCTGGCCTCGTCCGCCTTGGTGCGCCGCATCTGCAGGCGCAGCAGCGCGGCCACCGTCTGCAGGTTGTTCTTGACCCGATGATGGATCTCGCGGATCGTCGCGTCCTTGCTCAGCAGCTGGGCCTCGCGGCGCCGCAGCTCCGAGACGTCCCGGACGAGGACCAGAACCTCCCGGATCGCGCCCGGGTACAGCGGGATCGCCCGGAGCAGCACCACCGTGCTGCCCACCTCCAGCTCGACCTCGACCGGCCGGCGCCGGCTGATCGCGTGCCACACCGCGGGTGTGGTCGCCGGCAGGTTCAGTGCCCGGTGCACGGTGCGCAGGTCCTCGCCGGTGACGTTCCCGGTGTAGCCGAGACGCCGGTAGGCCGACAACGCGTTCGGGCTGGCGAAGATGACCTTGCCGGCACCGTCCAGGCGCATCATCCCGTCGCCGACCCGCGGAGGCTCGGGCAGCTCCGCGGAGCCGCCCAGGAACGGGAACGCCCCTTCGGCGATCATCAGTGCCAGGTTGTTCGCCGCCTGCAGGTACGCGGACTCCAGCGCGCTCGGCGTGCGCGTCGTCGCGAGGTTGGTGTCACGCGCCAGGACCGCGATCACCCGGTTGCCGTGCCGGACCGGAATCGCCTCGGTCCGAACCGGGACGCCACCGTCCCACTCCGGCTCGCCCTCCCGGGCGATGCGGTGCTCACGCCAGGCGTTCTGCACCACCCAGCGGTTGATGACGACGCTGCCCACCTCGTCGTTGTGGTACGCCGTCGGCCCGGTCGTCGGACGCACCTGGGCCACGACCTGGAACTCCATGCCACCGGCGTGACCCGCGCGTACCGAACCGGACCGAGCGGGCACGAGCAGTAGCAGGTCCGCGAAGGACAGGTCGGCCAGCAGCGCCCAGTCCGCGACGAGCGCGTGGAGGTGGTCGATGTCGTCGTCGCTGAGATCGGTGCCCGCTCGCAGGGCGTCGGCCAGGGTTCCCACGGGACGCAGACTGCCAGACGCCCGCGGTGGCGTGCCGGGCGGCTGGGTCGGAATGCGTACGCTCGCCGACGTGATGCCCGAACGCACCAGCACCACGTCACCAGGCAAGCAGCCCGACGGACCCCCCGACGCCGATCCACTCGGCTGGTTGGCGGCGGCGGCACGGCAGCGATCCGAGGCCGGGCTGCACCGGGTCCTGCGCCCCCGAGCGCCGCGCCCGCGACCGGGCGACACGCCAGGCGACGCACCGGGGAACGCGGCGCTGCCGGCACAGGGATCCCTGCAGCCCTGGACGGACGGCGACCTCCTGCTCGACCTGGCCGGCAACGACTACCTCGGGCTCGCTCGCCATCCCGCCGTGATCGAGGGTGGGATCGCAGCGTTGCGCGCGTTCGGCGCCGGGTCCACCGGCAGCCGCCTGGTGAGCGGCACCACGACGCTGCACGGCGATCTCGAGGCCGCGCTGGCCGAGCATCTCGGCTTCGCCTCGGCGCTGGTCTTCTCCTCCGGGTACGCCGCCAACCTCGCGATGATCACCGCGCTGACCGGCCCCGGCGACCTGGTGGTCTCGGACGAGCACAACCATGCCTCGCTGGTGGACGCCTGCCGGCTGTCCCGCGCCGACGTCGTGGTCACCCCGCACGCGGACGTGGATGCGGTCGACAAGGCGCTCACGACCGGCACCTGGCGGCGCGCGTTCGTCCTCAGCGACTCGGTCTTCTCCGCCGACGGCGACCTGGCTCCGCTGGCCGCCCTGCACGGAGTTGTCAGACGGCACGGCGCCGTGCTGCTCGTCGACGAGGCGCACGGGCTCGGCGTGGTGGGCGACGGCGGCCGGGGCGCCCTGGCCGCCGCCGGGCTCGCCGGCCAGCCCGACGTGATCGCCACCGTCACCCTTTCCAAGTCGTTGGGCAGCCAGGGTGGCGCCGTCCTCGGCCCGGCCGCGCTGCGCGACCACCTCATCGACACCGCCCGGACCTTCATCTTCGACACCGGCCTGGCACCGGCCTGCGCGGGCTCGGCACTCGCCGCGCTGCGCCTGCTCACCGAGCGGCCGCAGCTTCCGGAGCAGGTCCGGCGGCGCGCACACGAGATCGCGGCGGCGACGGGGGCTCCGGAACCGGCCGGAGCTGTGGTCTCCGTGGTGCTCGGCGACCCCGAACGGGCGGTCGGCGTCGCCGCGGCCTGCCGCGAGGCCGGCGTCGCCGTCGGATGCTTCCGCCCGCCGACGGTCCCCGCCGGCACGAGCCGGCTGCGGGTCGCCGCCCGGGCCGATCTCACCGACGCCGATGTGGCCCGGGCGGTCGGGGTGATCACCGGATCGATCGCACGCTTCCCCGAACGATGAGCGTGATAATCGTCACAGGAACCGGGACCGAGGTGGGCAAGACCGTGGTGACGGCCGCGCTGGCGGCACTCGCCGCGGACCGCGGAACCACAGTGGCCGTCGTCAAACCGGCGCAGACCGGCGTCCGCGCCGACGAGCTCGGCGATGTGGATCTGGTCCGGGACCTGTCCGGGGTCGGGGACGTCCACGAGCTCGTGCGCTACGGCGACCCGCTGGCGCCGGTCAGCGCCGCGCGCCGGGCCGGCCGGCCCACCCTCGACCTCGCCACGGTGGCCGACACCGTCCACACGCTGCGGGCCGACCGCCGCCTCGTCCTCGTCGAGGGCGCCGGCGGCCTGCTGGTCCGCTACGACGAGGCCGGCGCCACCGTCGCCGACCTCGCCCGCATGCTGAAGGCGCCCGTGCTCGTGGTGACCACCGCCGGGCTGGGCAGCCTCAACGCGACCGCGCTCACCCTGGAGGCCATGGCGCACCGCGGCCTCGACCTGGCCGGTGTCGTGATCGGCTCCTGGCCGGCGACGCCCGACCTGGCCGCCCGCAGCAACATCACCGACCTGGAGCTGCTGGCGGCGCGCCCGCTCGCCGGAGCCGTCCCGGCCGGCGCGGGCCTGCTCGACCCGCAGCGGTTCCTGGACGTGGCGCGGGCCTCGCTCGAACCAGCACTCGGCGGCGCTTTCGACGCCGCCGCGTTCCGGGCCCGGCACGCCGCATGACGGCACCGCATGACAGCCGCACGCCGGCACCGCATGACAGCCGCACGCCGGCACCGCATGACGGCACCGCAGACACACGTCACAACACCGGCACGATCAGCACGGATGACTGAACAATGGTGGCGGCACGGACACCACGGCCCATGCCGAAGCCTCCGCCTCCACACCCACCGGCAGCCACACCCGACCTTGCGATGGGGATCCCTGTGACCGCACCTGTGACCACGCCAGTGGAAACGTCCCCGGCCGTCGATGCTCCCGACGACGGCCTGCTCGCCCGCGCACGCGAACAGGTCCTCGAGGCGGGCCGAGGGCTCGACGAGCAGGACGTGCTGGCGGTCCTCCGGCTGCCCGACGAATCCCTCAACGACCTGCTCGCGCTGGCCCACGAGGTCCGGCTGCGCTGGTGCGGCCCCGAGGTCGAGGTCGAGGGCATCATCAGCCTCAAGACCGGCGGCTGCCCCGAGGACTGCCACTTCTGCTCGCAGTCCGGGCGCTTCGACTCGCCGGTTCGGTCGGCCTGGCTGGACATCCCCTCGCTCGTCGACGCCGCCAAGGCCACAGCCGCGACCGGTGCCACCGAGTTCTGCATCGTCGCCGCCGTCCGCGGTCCCGACGAGCGGCTGATGGCGCAGATCCGCGAAGGTGTGGCAGCGATCCGCGAAGCGGTCGACATCCAGGTGGCCTGCTCGCTCGGCATGCTCACCCAGGAGCAGGTGGACGAGCTCGCCGAACTCGGCGTGCACCGCTACAACCACAACCTGGAAACGGCGCGCTCGTACTTCCCCCAGGTCGTGACGACCCACAGCTGGGAGGAGCGGTGGGAGACGTGTGAGCTCGTCCGCGCCGCCGGCATGGAGCTGTGCTGCGGGGCGATCATCGGGGTGGGCGAGTCACTGGAGCAGCGCGCCGAGCTCGCCGCCCAGCTGGCGATGCTGGAGCCCGACGAGGTGCCGCTGAACTTCCTGAACCCGCGGCCGGGCACTCCCTTCGGAGACCTGCCGCCGGTCGACGCCCGCGACGCGCTGCGCACCATCGCCGCCTTCCGGCTCGCGCTGCCGCGCACGATCCTGCGCTACGCGGGGGGACGTGAGATCACCCTGGGCGATCTCGACGTGCGGGGCATGCTCGGCGGCATCAACGCGGTGATCGTCGGGAACTACCTGACCACACTGGGCAAGGACCCCGGCAGCGACCTGGAGATGCTCGCCGACCTGCGCATGCCGATCAAGTCGTTGCAGGCCACCCTGTAGCGCGCCGAGCACACGGGCCCGGGCCGGGCCGCCCGGCGCGCGGCGTGACGCCGCCGGCCCGGGCAGCCCGCCCGTCAGTTCGACACGGACGTCCCGTGCTCAGCGCACCGGGCGCTCCACCCCAGCGGGGTCACCTGGACGACCAGGCGGCGCCGGCAGGACTGGCAGTACCGCGGCGGTTCGAGCGCCCGGGCCCGCGCGCAGGCCTCGTGGCTCCCGATGCTCGCAAGCTGGCCACAGCGGTCACAGAACGAGGCGTCCATAGGGCACCAGCGTAGGGCAGAGCCACCCGCCCGCGCCCTCCCCGGACGCCGCGCCGCACCTGGAAGCGAGTCAGAACTCGCGGGTCAGGACTCCACGACGGCGATCAGGTCCCCGTCCTGCACGACATCGCCCTCGTTGACGGCGATGCTCGCGACCGTGCCACCCTCCTCGCTGATCACCGGGATCTCCATCTTCATGGAGTCGAGAATGACCAGCGCGTCACCGGCCGCGACGGAGTCACCGACACCGACGACGACCTTCCAGACGTTGGCAACCATCTCGGCACGGACTTCCTCAGCCATCAGGCTTCCCTTCCCTCGCCTCGACCACGCTGCGGCGCTGCTGGTATCAGCGTAGTGGTGACCCGGTGCGCTTCCGTCAGCGCGCCACGAGTGGGCCATGGCGCGCCCCGGGGGCACCCGTGGGGCCGCTCGGGCGTCCCGACGCGAGCGCCGCTCAGCGGCGTGTGGGACGCGTCGTGTCCCTGCGGACAGGTCACACCGGCGGCCGGTGGTGTGCGCCCGGGCCACCACCGGCCACACTTACGGATGTGCTCGTACTCCTCCTACTGACCCTTCTGTGCGGGTTGGCCGTGGGTCTCGCGAGGGGCGGAACCCCGGACGCCCTCAGCCGCGTGTACGTCGCCCGGCCCCCGCTGTTCGTCGCAGCGGTGGCCGTCCTGGCGGTTGGCCGGCTCATCGGCCCACTGCACGGCCCCGCATGGATCCTCGCGTCGGCCAGCCTGGTGGTCTTCACCCTGACGAACCGGCGGCTACCCGGGCTGGGGCTGCTCTGTGCCGGCGTCATCCTCAACGCTGCCGTGATCAACGCCAACGGCGGGGACATGCCGGTCTCGGCCTGGGCGGCGGACCGGGCGGGGGTGCCCATCGAGGAGATCACGGCCTCGCATTTCCACACCGTGGCGGACTCGCAGACCTCGCTGCGCCTCCTCAGCGACATCCTGCCGCTGCCCATGCCCGGGTCCGCGGCGGTGGTGAGCTTCGGGGACGTCCTGATGGCCGCAGGGCTGGGCCTGTTCGGCGGCGTCGGCCCGGTGCGGGCACGGCGGACCCTTCAGGCGCGGATGGTCGCCGGCCTCGACCGGCCACGCAGAACGGCGAACGCGGACTCCGCGGAGCGCCGTACGCGGGCCGGCGGGGCCGCCACGGCAGCGGAGCCCGGCCGGGGCACCGTGGACGACGAACCCGCGCAGGACGGCGGCCGCGTCGCGACGGCGGTCGCCGTCCACACCGAGCCGGTCGGCGAACTCGCCGAGGATGACGGATTCCCCGAGGGCGACGACTTCACCGAGAGCGATGACTTCGCCGAGAGTGACGACTTCGCCGAGAGTGACGACTTCGCCGAGAGTGACGACTTCGCCGAGAGTGACGACTTCGCCGAGGACGGCTGGGCCGACGACGTGACCGTGGCTCCCGCTCCCGCGCCGGCGGCCCAGGCCGCCGGCGCGGGAGCGGCCGGAGCCGCGGGGGACGGCGCGGCCGTCGATGCCGTCGAGGCCGCAGGAGCCGAGGCCCAGGCCGCCGGGACCGACACGGCCGCGGACCGCGTCACCGGGAGCGGCCCCCGTCACCCGGTCGACACCCCCTGATCGTCGACCGAACCGTCACGACGACGTGCGCCGACGGGCTGGCAGTATGTGGCCGAAGGAATGAGAGGAGGGCGTCATGGCGAAGAAGAAGCGCAAGCGGCGCGCCAGGGCCAAGCACAAGGCCAACCACGGCAAGCGCCCGAACACCTGACAGGTGGTCCGGGTGGGCCGGCGGCGGGCGCTGACGCGTCTCCCACCGGGCCACCCGGGCCCTGGGGGCCCTGGGGCCCTTGGGGCCTGCTCCCGGGCGGCTGGATCCCTGATCCCACCCACACCGCCACGCCGCACCGGCGGTTGGCCGCCAGAGGGACGAAAGGGGCACAGAGTCGCCTGGTGACCCGCAAGAAGTAAGGATTTTGGTCGTTGCAACGACCAAAATCGCTCACTCCTGCGACTCGCCAACCGGGCTACCGGGCTACCGGGCTAGACGCTGGCGGCGGTGGCCGTGCTGCTGAGCCGGCCCCGGATCCAGTCGATGGTGTGCCCGAGCCCGGCGTCCAGGCTGACCTGCGGGCGCCAGCCGATCGCCTGCTGGGCGAGGGCGACGTCCAGCGCGATGTGCTGGAGCTCCCCGGGCCGCGGCGCGGCGAACTGCGGATCGTCCGGCACACCCACCAGGCGCGCGACACGGCTGTGCAGGTCCCGCACCGTGGTCTCGACCGCCGTCCCGATGTTGAGCCGCAGGCCGTTGGCGGCCTCGGCCGGCACGCATCGGGCGAAGGCGTCCGCGACGTCCGCGACGTAGACGTAGTCCCGGCTGGTCGTGCCGTCACCGAAGATCTTGGTCGGGCGGCCCTCCAGCAGCGCGGTGCCGAAGATCGCGACCACACCGGCCTCGCCGTGCGGATCCTGCCGCGGGCCGAAGACGTTGCCCAGCGCCAGCGCGGTGCTGGCCAGGCCGTAGGTCGCGCGGTAGACGTTGAGGTAGAGCTCGCCCGCGGCCTTGCCGGCCGCGTACGGCGATTCCGGGGACGGCGCGACGGCCTCGCTGACCGGCAGCACGGCCGGGGTGCCGTAGATCGACCCGCCCGACGACGTGTGGATCACCTTCGACGCACCCGCCAGTCGGGCCGCCTCCAGCACGTTGATCGTGCCCAGCACATTGAGGCGTGCGTCGCGCAGCGGATCGGCCACACTCACCCGGACGTCGATCTGCGCGGCGAGATGAGCCACGACATCCGGCCGAACCCGCGCGACGAAGTCGGTGAGGCCGGTGGCCGTGATATCGCCCTTCTCGAAGGAGAAACGGGCATCTGACCCCGCCTGCGCGAGATTCTCCATTCGCCCGGACGACAGGTCGTCAAGCCCGACGACCGAATGACCATCGGCAAGCATCCGGTCGACGACCGTGGAACCGATGAAACCGGCCGCGCCGGTCACGAGGATACGCACACACAGAAGCCTAACCGCAGCAGCTGTGAGCCCGATAAGCGCCGCACCTGAAAAGCACCGCTTCCGCGCTCACGCCCGCCGCCGACGGCCTGCCGGCCGGCCGGCCCGGCCAGGCACCTGCTCGCCCCGCTCCACGCCGGGGCCGCCGGGGAGTGTCGAGACGCCCGGGCGCACCCGGGACGGCGCCGCACACGCAGCCGCCGCAGGCACCCCGCTCCAGACCCGCCGGCGGCCGCCCCCTACTCCGGCTGGAACTCGGCGGCCGCGTCGCTATCGGAGCGGGCCGCCCGCAGCCGCGCGAGCACGCTCAACCGCAGCGAATCCGGCGCCCGCTCACCGCCGCACTTGCGGGCGACGAGCATTTTCACCTCGTGTTCCACGCCGAACTCCCGCAGGCACGGCGAACACTCGTCGAGATGCGACCGGATGAGATTCTGCTGTGAACCGTTGCACTCGCCGTCCAGGTAGAGAAAAACGGCGTCGAGCACCTTCCGGCAGTCAATGTTGTGGCTTGCTCCACAGCTCACGACCCACCGCCCTCGTTCTCGGCGGACCCGGCCGGAACAAGCCCGCGCTCCTGCGCGTACTGCTCCAGCGACTTCCGCAGACCACGCCGCCCACGGTGCAACCGGGACATGACCGTTCCGATCGGCGTGCCCATGATCTCAGCGATCTCCTTGTAGGAGAACCCTTCGACATCGGCCAGGTAGACCGCCATCCGGAAATCCTCGGGCAGGGCCTGCAGCGCCTCGGTGATGTCGCTGTCAGGCAGATGCTCCAGCGCCTCCGCCTCGGCGCTTTTGAGGCCGGTCGACGTGTGTGACTCGGCCTCGGCGAGCTGCCAGTCCTCGACCTGCTCGGTCGGACTCTGCAACGGCTGGCGCTGACGCTTCCGGTAGGTGTTGATGAAGGTGTTCGTCAGGATGCGGTACAGCCAGGCCTTGAGGTTGGTGCCCTCCTGGAACTGGTGAAACGCCGCGAACGCCTTGACGAAGGTCTCCTGGACGAGATCCTCCGCGTCCGCGGGGTTGCGCGTCATCCGCAACGCGGCCGCGTAAAGCTGGTCGAGGAACGGCAGCGCATCCCGCTCAAAGCGAGCGCCGCGTGCCTCGGCTGTCTCGTCGCCGGTCTCGTCGACCAGGATCACTCCTTCACCGTGCCCGGGACCAGTCACCGGCCCACCGACGACTGCCCGGACCGCCCAACTCTCCGCGCCGGACGATACCCCTGCCACGGACCATGCGCGTGGCGGCGCCGCGGCGTTACCTCCGTGCCCCGGGCGCGTCGCACGACATTCCGTCGGCGGCGCAGCCGGAACAATGTGGTGGGACCTCATCGAACCTCCACGACGCGGCCACCGTGGGAGCCGCACCACCTCGGTGCCCCTCGCCCGGTGCCTGCCTCTTGCCCTTCCACTCCGCCAAACCAGCGAACGCCGGTCCCAATTCCCGGTTCCAGCGACGCGAACCTGGGTACCAGAGGTGGACGTGAGCACACATCCGGGGCGCGCCACGCTCTCCTGCGGGCCGCCACGGCCTTCGACCCTTCCGGGGCCGTCTCAGACCTCGGCAGCGGTGCCACCGGCGGCACCGCCACCACCGGAGCCACCGGAGCCAGCAGTGGCCCCGACGCCGGCAGTGCCGGCCAGCTGCCCGAGCAGCCAGGACGAACCGAGATCCGCGGCCTCGGCGGCCACCTCGCCCACCGTCCTCGCGTCACGGACCCGAACCCGGAACGAGTGGTCGGCGCCAGCCACGATCCGCACCTCGACCTGTCGGGACGGGTCGGCCGCCGGGGTTCCGAAGGCGTCACGTTCACCCTGGATCACCAGCACCGGCACACCGGCGTCGGCCAGCTCCGGCTCGCGCGAGGGCCGCCCACCCGGCGGCTGCAGCGGGAAGCCCAGCGCCAGCACCGCGCGGGCCCCGACCGTGCGGGCACAGCGGACCGCCACCCGGGACCCCATCGACGCGCCGGCGAGCCCGAGGAACGCCGGGGAGCCCAGGGCCGCCACCGCGGCCGTGAGGACCCCGTCCAGCCGGCTCGGGCGGTCCGGCGCGCGGCGACCGGCCACCCGGTAGGGCATCTCCAGCGTGGCGACCCGTGTTCCGGCCCCCGCCAGGCGGCCGGCGAGCGCGGTCAGCACCGGCGTGTCGGTGCCGCTGCCAGCGCCGTGCAGCAGCACCACGGTCGCTCCGGGAGGTGCGGTGACACCCGCGAACGGGGCGCCGGCCTGGGCAGACCCCGGACCCGCGTCCAGCGGAGCGGGAACTACCCGCAGGCGTCCACCGTCGACAGAGATGAGTTCCCCGATCACCGCGAGCGCTCCGCCGGGCTGGCGTCAGTCACCGGCCTGCCGGTCACCAGCCCGCCGGTCACTGGCCCGCCGGTCGCGGCCCGCGCCGGGCGGGCCTTCGCGGCGGGCGGGGAAACGGCGAACAGGGGAACCGGAACGTGCACGAACGGCACGCGGGTCTCCCTGTTGCCCGAGCCGGTATGGAAGGACACTGCGTGGTCGGCCCGAACATCTGTCAGAATTTCACCTTGCGTGTGTGACATGCCTCGCATCATTGCCCCTCGAAGGGTAGGAACGGTCCATGCTGTCTGGCGCCGACGCCGACGCTCACTCGTCCCGGGCGAACACGAACACGCTGGTCTGTGAGGCCCCGGCCAACAGTGACGACCCCTACTGGGCCTTCTACGAGGAAGTCGCCTCGGCCCAGCTGCGGGAATGGCTGCCCACCGGGCCGGTCCGCGTCCTCGACGTCTCCGGCCCGCGTGCCAGGTTCGCACGCCAGATGGCCACCGCGGGTCACGAGGTGGTGCGGGTGGTCAGCAGCCTGACCATTGATGACGCACCGGGTGCGAGCGACCCGGCGCCCGGCTCCGGCCCCGGCCGGCTGCAGCGGGTCGTCGGCGACGCGCGCTCGCTCGACTGGTTCCGGCCCGGGTCCTTCGACGCCGTTCTCGCCGAGGCACGCGCCCTGTCGTTCTGCCTGGCGACGGAGACGACCCTCGAGGAGATCTACCAGATGCTGCGGCCAGGTGGCCGTCTGCTGCTCTGTGTCGACTCGCTGCTGCTGGGCCTTGCCCGGCTCGCCGAGCAGCACCGGTGGGCGGAGCTTTCGGACGTGCCACGCGCGGATGTCGTCCTGGTTCCGGCCGAGGACGGCAGCATCACCCGCTGCTTCTGGCCCGAGGAGCTGCGTGCCCTGCTGACCAGCGCCGGGCTGGAGGTCGACTGGATCCGCCCGCGCACCGTGCTCTCGGCCGAGGCGGTCCGCCGGGCCGTCGCCGAGGACGTCTCCTGCTTCCCCACCCTGGTCCGTACCGAGGTCGAGCTGGCCGCCGAGCGCGAGGGCGAGTCGATCGGTATTCATCTGATCGCCTCGGCCCGCCGGCCTGACTGACGGCCGGAATCCGGCATGCTGGCACCGTGACCACCACCACCCGCGAGCAGCGCGAGCAACACGACCCGTGGCCGGCGCCGGTAGCGACCGGGCCGGTCAGCGCAACCGTCGCGGTACCCGGCTCCAAATCCGGCACCAACCGCGCGCTGGTCCTGGCCGCCCTCGCGGACGGGGCCTCCCGGCTGCGTGGTCCGCTCCGCTCGCGGGACACGCTGCTGATGGCGGCCGCACTGCGCAACCTGGGCGCGCAGGTGACGGACGCGCCCGCCACCGACCCCGGTCCGGCCGGCGCCGACCTCGTCGTCACCGGCCCCGTCGGGGCGATCAACGGTGGGCTGGCCTCGATCGACTGCGGCAACGCCGGCACCGTCGCGCGCTTCACGCCGGCGCTGGCCACCCTGGCCAAGGGCGACGTCCACTTCGACGGCGACCCGCGCATGCGGGAGCGCCCGCTGACCCCGCTGCTGGCCGCGTTGCGGGAGCTCGGCGCGCGGATCGACGGTGATCGGATGCCGTTCACGGTGCGGGGCGGCGGCGGCATCGCCGGTGGTGCGGTGACGGTGGACGCGTCGACGTCAAGCCAGCTGGTGTCCGGGCTGCTGCTCGCGGCGTCCCGGTTCGAGCGCGGCGCGACCGTGACGCACGCGGGGCACCGGCTGCCGTCGGGCCCCTACCTGGACATGACGGTCGCCGACCTGCGCGCGGCCGGGGTGACGGTGCACGTCGACGTCCCCGGGCCGGGCGACCGGCCGTCGGGTACCGCCGACGCGGCGTCCATCAGGCGTTGGCGGGTGGAGCCCGGCGGCCCCGCGCCGCTGGACCGGGTCATCGAGCCCGACCTGAACAGCGCGACTGCCTTCCTCGCCGCCGCGGTCGCCACCGGCGGCCAGGTCACCATCCCGGGCTGGCCCGCCCACACCGAGCAGCCCGGGCGTCTGTTGCCCGAGCTGCTGGTGGCCATGGGCGCCGAGGCGGAGTTGCGCCCGGAAGGGCTGCGGGTCACCGGCGGCGGGCGGATCACCGGCATCGACGCCGACCTCTCCGACTTCGGGGAGGCCGCGCCGGTGCTGACGGGCCTCGCGGTGCTCGCGGATACCCCGTCCCGGCTGCGTGGCATCGCCCACCTGCGCCTGCAGGAGACGGACCGGCTCGCCGCGCTGGCCAGCGAGCTGGGCAAGCTCGGCGCACGGATCGCCGTCACCGACGACGGCCTGCGGATCGATCCGGTGCCGCTGCGCGGTGCGCGCCTCGACCCGCACGCCGACCACCGGCTGGCGATGACCTTCGCCGTCGTCGGCCTCGCGGTGCCCGGGGTCACCATCGACGACATCGCCACGACCGGCAAGACAGTCCCCGACTTCGCCCGGATGTGGACCTCGATGCTGGCCGGCTGACACCGTGGCACGCGAACTGGACGAGGACGACGTCCGCACCCGACCCGGCCGGGGTTCCCGGCCGCGGACCCGGATCCGGCCCGAGCACGCCGACGCGACCCGGGCCGTCGTGGTCGCGGTCGATCGTGGGCGCTACACCTGCCGGCCGGGCAGCGCAGGCGCGTCGGGGGCGTCACGTGGCAAGGCCGGCCGGCCGGGCGGGCGGGCCGGTGCAGGCGAGGCGGACGGGGCGGGCGCCGAGCTGGTCGCCGCCGTGCGCGGCGGGTCGATGCGCCGGACCTCCGTCGTCGTCGGCGACCAGGTCGAGCTCGTCGGTGATCTGTCAGGGCGGCCCGGTTCCCTGGCCCGCATCGTGCGCCGCGAGGAACGGAGCAGCC
Organism: Parafrankia irregularis; assembly: GCF_001536285.1. NCBI lineage: Bacteria > Bacillati > Actinomycetota > Actinomycetes > Frankiales > Frankiaceae > Parafrankia > Parafrankia irregularis. The sequence goes on from NZ_FAOZ01000022.1 coordinate 92,403, forward strand.
TGCTGCGCCGGACCGCGGACGACGCCGACCCCGTCGAGCGGCCCATCGTCGCGAACGCGGATCTGCTTGTCATCGTCTGTGCTCTGACCGACCCGCCGCCCCGCACCGGTCTGATCGACCGGTGCCTGGTGGCCGCGTACGACGGCGGGTTGACACCGGTGCTGTGCCTGACCAAGACGGACCTCGCGGATCCCGGCCCGGTGCGGGAGTCCTATGAGCCGCTCGGGCTACCGGTGGTCACCACCCGTCCAGGCGGTGACCTGGACCCGCTGCTCGTCCTCCTGCACGAGGCCACCAGCGTCTTCTTCGGCCACAGCGGAGTCGGGAAGTCGACACTGGTGAACCGACTCGTCCCGAACGCCGACCGGGCCATCGGCGTGGTCAACGCGGTCACCGGCCGCGGCCGCCACACCTCCTCGGCCGCGGTGGCGCTCGCCCTGCCCGCCGGGGGGACGGTGGTCGACACTCCCGGGATCCGCTCGTTCGGGCTGGGTGCCGTCCAGCCCGAACGGGTCCTGCTGGCCTTCGACGATCTGTCCGCCGCGACGGTCGACTGTGAGCCCGGATGCGACCACCTGACCGCTCCGGACTGCGGGCTCGACGCGGCCGTCCAGGCCGGTCGGGTCGACCCCGTACGGGTGGCCAGCCTGCGGCGGCTGCTCGCCACCCGCGTCACGCCCGGCTGACCCGGGGTCGGCACTGGTGCTGGTGCCGACGCCCGCGCCGGCACCGGTTCCGGGGCTGCCGGCCCGGACAACCGAGGCAACGGTGCCGCACAACCACTGGCGTCCCAGAACTGCGCGCGGTCGCGCAGGGCTAGCTTCAACCATGTGATCAACAAACCCTGATCCCGATCGGGTGATCATGCTAACGGGGCACCTAGTCTCGGGCTGTGATTGATCAAGGGACGGTGCCGCGCGCGAGCGAGTTCGCCCGCGTAGCCCGCCGCCGGCGCCGGCAGCCGGTGGAGGCCGAACGCGAGATCCTGCGGGCCGCGACGGAGATGATCGGATCCTCCGAGACCAACGTGCCGATCACCGTGGCCGCGCTGATGGCACGGACGGGGCTGGGGCGGTCGGCGTTCTATGCCTACTTCCGCGACCTTCCCGATCTGCTGCGCCGGCTGCTCCACGAGATAGAGGGCGAGCTCTCGGCGACGTCGTCCGCCTGGTTCGACGGCAACGGCGACCCGGCCGAGGACTGCCGGCGTTCCGCGCAGACCCTGGTCGACGTCTACCAGCGGCACGGGCTCATCCTCAGCGCCATCGCGGACGCCGCCGCGGCGGACCCCGACCTCGCGGCCCGCTACCAGCAGGCGACGGTGGACGGATTCGCCGCCGCCGTGGCCGAGCGGGTCGACCGGGAACGCAACCGCGGCACGGTTCCCGGCGACCAGCACCCGCAGAGCCCACGGGCGCTGATGGCGATGACCGATACATATCTGCGCGAAACGCTCGGCCGCCATCCGCGGGCGGATCCCGCCGTCGTAGTGAGAACGCTCACGCTGGTGTGGTCCCAGGCCCTCTACGGGCGGACACCCGCCGACCCGGCGGAGCCGCCGACCCGCACGGCGACACCAGATAACAGCGGGCCAGCGGCCCCTGACGATGTGCCCGCGGCCCGAGACGGCCGGATCGAGGCCGCACGCCCGGTGGGCGCAGGGCTGATCCCGCGACGTCGAAACTCGTAGTCTTCCCTCGTGACTCCGTCAAACCCGAGCCCCGTCAGCGCCAACCCGGCCGGGGCGGTCGACCCCACCGGCTGGCTGGCCGACGACCTCGCGCTCGCCCTGAGCCTCGCCGACGCCGCCGACCGGATCACCCTCTCCCGTTTCCAGGCGGTGGACCTCCACGTCGAGTCGAAGCCCGACAACACCCCGGTCTCCGACGCGGACACCGCCGTCGAGTCCATGATCCGTGAGCGCCTCGCCGTCGCGCGGCCCGGCGACGGCGTGCTCGGCGAGGAGGAGGGCCTCGTCGGTGAGAACGCGCGCCGGCGCTGGATTCTCGACCCCGTCGACGGCACCAAGAACTTCGTCCGCGGGGTGCCCGTGTGGGGCACGCTGCTCGGTCTCGAGGTCGACGGCGAGATGGTCGTCGGTGTCGCGAGCGCACCGGCGATGAGCCGGCGCTGGTGGGCCGCCCAGGGCATGGGCGCCTTCACCCGCAACGCCACCGGTGACACCCGCGCCCTGCGGGTCTCCTCCGTCACCCGGTTGTCCGACGCGTTCCTCTCGTTCGCCTCGATCGAGGGGTGGCGGACGGCCGACCGGCTGCCGGAGTTCCTCAGCCTCGCCGAGCAGGTCTGGCGCAGCCGGGCCTACGGCGACTTCTGGTCGCACATGATGGTCGCCGAGGGCGCCGTCGACCTCGCCTGCGAGCCGGAGGTCTCGCTGTGGGATCTCGCCGCCCTCCAGATCATCGTCGAGGAGGCCGGCGGGCGCTTCACCGACCTGAGTGGGCAGCGCGGGCCGTCCCACGGCACGATCCTCACCACGAACGGCCACCTGCATGACCTCGCCCTGAAGCACTTCACCAGCTGAGCCGCCGGTGACGCGCCCGACGCACCTGACGCGACCCACCCGGACCTCGGCCCGCCCGGTGCGGCTCCGGGTGGTCGGCACGTGGCCGGCACCACCATGGTGATCGGCTTCGCGCACCGCGGCGCGCCGGCTCTCTGCCAGCGGGAGAACGCCCTGCCGGCTTTCCGGCGCGCGCTGGCGGCGGGTGCGAACGGCCTGGAGTCGGACGTCTGGCTGACCGCCGACGGCGTCCCGGTGCTGCGGCACGATGCGACGCTGGGCCCGGCCTGGCTCCCGTGGCGGCGGCGGGTGGCGGAGCTGCGCCGGGCCGACCTGCCGAGGTGGATGCCCACCCTCGCCGAGCTCTACCAGGACGCCGGCCGGCCCTTCGAGCTCAGCCTGGACCTGAAGGGCCGCCCCGCGGGGATGTCCGCGACGGCGGCCGCCGAAGCGGTTCTCAGCGTCGTCCGGGCCGAGGGCGGCCAGGCCGCCCTGCGGCGGCTGTGGCTGTGTGGCCCGCTGTCCGACCTACGGGCGTGGCGACAGCTCGACGGCGATGTCAGGTTGGTGAACTCCACCTCGGCCGCGGAGGTGGCCGCGAACGGCGGCGCCGCCGCGTATGCCCGCGTCCTGCGGGACGCCGGCGTGGACACCCTGAATCTGCGCACGCGGGAGTGGACGCCGGCCCGGGCCGGCATCGTGGCCGACCTGCACGCGGCCGGAATCCTTGCATTCGGGTGGGACGCACAGTCCGCGGCGACGCTGCGGCGGTTGCTCGGCTACGGTCTCGACGGCCTCTACTCGGACCATCTGCACCGGCTGGTCGAGGTGACCGCCACGCCGAGGCCGCGGCGACCGCTTACCTCGGACGGCTGACGGCCGATCCTGAGGGCTGCCCGGTTCCGGACAGCCACCGGGCACGGATACCTAACGGGAATCCGATCATCCGGAACCGCCCGCCCGCAATAAGTGACACACACGAGAACAAAGAGTCACCCGATTGGGGGTGACTCACAGGCTGAATGTGACCGTACCACTACTAGGACGATTGACCTGACCGCCCCAATTCAGTGAAGTTCTCAGAGTCAGCCAGAGCGGAAGACCACACAACGTGGCCAAGACGTACGCGATGAGGCGCCGACAGCAGACACGCTCGGACGCTTTGTTGACACGGTCGGCGACCGGAACCACAGGCCCCGCCCGACTCGAAGGATCTCGACGACTCCGAACACCCGGAAGCACGCCCACAGCACCGGGCCCGCGACTCCACGAACGCCGGGATGAAGGACTAGTCAGTCTTTGACGGCGACGTCGAGCATCTTCGCGGGAAAACCTGTCCGTTCCGCGACGTTCTCGATGGAGTACCCCTGCTCGACGAGGTCACGAGCCTGTTCGAGGGTCCAGCCCCGACCGGGGTCGACCCGACGGACGACCACCTCACTCGCCTGATGATGTTCCTGCGGCCAGCTCAGTCGCGCACGGCGTGCCAACGGTCGACCTCCGAGGTTTTGACGGGCATTAGCGTTACCAGCCAAGGATAAGCCAGAAACGCGCCTTCCCGCTCCATGAACTTCGCGATAGCGGCCACGCCAGAGTAATGCGCAACCGTCGCGGGGACACCCCCGTGTCCCCCACCACCTCCACACCATCATCTGGTCGCCGGACGGAGCCACCCGTCGGCACCGAAGCAGCCGCGTTACTTCGGCCGAGGTCGGCGTGGCGGGATGTCGGTTGGACATGTCCACTTAACTTGCCCGGCCGGTACTTGTCGGGCGAGTTGTTGTCCGGTAATGTCCACGGCTCACCTGAGACAGATGAGGACAAGTACACCCGGCACGTTGCTTCGCCGTGGCATCTCGCGCCCAGATCCCGCTGTCGCGGCATGAGCGCCCATCGCACCGTACCCCGCTGCGAACGGCGCCCGGCGGCGCCGAAGGTCATCCGCCGCCGACAGCGGTTCCTCCGCCAGCGGGAGCCGTTGGCACCCCTGGCGGGGGTGCCAACGGCTGCGACCGGCCCGCACCGCGGCGGCCGACGCCCTCACCACGGCCCCCGCCCTCACCACGCCTGTCTTCAGCGCGCTTACCCTCATCGCGCTCGCCCCCACCGCGCTTACCTTCATCGCGCTCGCCCCCACCGCGCTCGCCCTCACCGCGCTCGCCACCCGCGCCGTGGGAGCGCAGCAACGCGCGCCACTGTCGATCCGAGTGACTGGCCGGCCGGGTGGTGGCCAGAAAATCCTCCAGAACAGCCTGAAATCGGACCGGATCCGAGTGGTGCGGATAATGTCCGGCGTCTGGAAAGATCTCCAGGCGGCTTCCCGGCATGGCCACGTGCGCGATCCTGGCATGTTCCACCGGGATGACACCGTCGTGCTCACCCCACACGATCAGCGAGGGCATACCCGCGGCGAGATAGCACCGGTCGAGCATGGTGATCGCCTGTCCTCTGCCGTCCACGGCGGAACGCAGGGTGCGCAGGAACGCCTGCCGGGCCGTCGACGCCTGCAACGAGGCGAAGACCCGCATCAGATCGTCCGCGTCCCGGCCCACATCGGTGTGCAGCAGCCGCAGCGCGCCCACGACCATCGGGCTGACACCACGGACCGGCGCACTGGCCAACAGCGACAGCACATGGCCCGAGCCCGGGACCGTCGCGGCCCGCAGGAGCGGGTGCAGGTCCGGCCCGACACCTCCGGCCGAGACCAGGACAAGCCGTTCGCAGCGGGCCGGGAACTGGTAGGCGAACTGCATCGCCACTCCCCCGCCCAGCGAATGGCCGACGACGGTCACGCGCTCGATGCCCAGGACGGTGAGCAGGTCCCGCATCCCGCACGCATAGCCCGCGACCGAGTAGTCGCCCCGAGGCTTGTCCGAAAGGCCGTGCCCGAGCAGGTCCGGGGCTATCACCGTGTGGCTCCGTGCCAGCTCCGGGATCAGGTCACGCCAGGTTCCCGAGTTGTCCCCGATACCGTGGATCAGCAGGAGTGCCGGGCCCCGGCCCGCCCGCAGATAGGCGCGCCGATATCCGTGCACGGTCACGAAGCGGCTGCGTAGATCCTTCCCGGCTCCTGGGCTCCGCGTGACCACACGCCGCTCTTCCCGACTTCCGGCCACCGACCGTCACCGCCGCCCGCCCTGGAATGCGAAGTTGTGCATGACGTGCTTGATACGGGTGTAGTCCTCGAGCCCGTAGACGGACAGATCCTTTCCATATCCACTCTTCTTGAACCCTCCATGCGGCATCTCCGCGACGATCGGAATGTGCGTGTTCACCCACACGCAGCCGAAGTCGAGCCGCCGGGTGACACGCATCGCGCGCGAGTGGTCAGTTGTCCAGACGCTGGACGCAAGTCCGTACTCCACGCCGTTCGCCCAGGTCACAGCCTCGTCCTCGGACGAGAACGTCTGGACTGTCACCACGGGGCCGAACACCTCCTGCTGGACCAGCTCGTCCTCCTGGCGCAGCCCCGCGATGACGGTGGCCGGGTAGAAGTACCCGGGCCGGTCATCGGTCGTGCCGCCGGCGAGCAGGCGGGCGTGCTCCGGCCTGCGCTCGACGAACCCGCTGACCCGCTCGAGCTGGCCGGCGCTGTTGAGGGGCCCGAAATCGGCGTCGGCGCCTGAGCCAGCGCCTGAGCCGGCTGCGGCGGGCGCTCCCGGCCGGCGGGGCGGGCCGGTGACGGTCACGCGCGCGGCCTCGGCGAGCGCGTTCGCCAACTCGTCGGCTATGCCTGGCCCGGCCAGTACCCGGGTGGCCGCCGTGCAGTCCTGCCCCGCGTTGAAGTACGCGGCACCGGCGATGGCGGGTGCCACCTCCGCCGGGTCGACGTCGTCGAAGACGATCACCGGCGCCTTGCCGCCGAGCTCCAGATGCACCCGCTTGAGGGAGTCCGCCGCCGCCCGGGCGACCTCCATCCCGGCCCGGACGCTGCCGGTCACCGAAGCCATCGCGGGACCGGGATGGGCGACCATCGCACGCCCGGTGTCACGGTCACCACAGACCACATTGAGCACACCCGGTGGCAGGAACTCCGCGGCGATCTCGGCCAGTAGCAGCGAGCTGGCCGGCGTGGTCTCCGCCGGTTTGAGCACGACCGTGTTCCCGGCGGCCAGTGCGGGCGCGACCTTCCAGACCGCCATCATCAACGGGTAGTTCCACGGCGTGACCTGAGCACAGACCCCCACCGGCTCACGCCGGACGTAACTGGTGTGGTCCGCCAGGTACTCCCCGGCGGCACGTCCCTCCAGCAGCCGGGCGGCTCCGGCGAAGAACCGGATCTGGTCGGCCGACGGCGCGATCTCCTCATCCAGGGTGAGCTGAAGCGGTTTCCCGGTGTTCGCGCACTCCATCGCGGCGATCTGGTCCGCCCGGCTCTCGACGGCGTCCGCCAGCCGCAGCAACGCACGGGACCGCTCGCCCGGGGTGGTGTACCGCCATTCCTCGAAGGCCTCCGCCGCGGCGCGTACGGCCGTGTCGACGTCCGCCTCCGCGGAGATCGGCGCGTGGGCGAGGATCTCACCGGTGGAGGGATCCAGTACCGGCATTGTCCGGCCATCCCGCGACGGCACCGACTTCCCGCCGACGAAGTTGTTCAGCGTCCGGTCCATCCGCCTTCTCCCTCTGCTGGCGTTCAGTGCGCGCTTCCTCGGGTCCAAGGCCCCTACCCATCGGACCCGATGGTTCCACGAACCTTTCGGCGCGGATAGCGTGCCGGGCCGACTCCTGGACAATCGAAACCTTCGTTAATGGGCGTTTTGGAAGTCGCTCAGAAACCCGCTGTCGGCCCCGGCATCGCGGGGATGCGACCCTGATGCGGGTCCCGGGACGGATGCGGGGCCCGGGGACCGGGGACCGCGGTGGTTGCGGTCGCGCGCCTGGACCGGCAGCCACGACGACCGGCACGTCCCAGCGGAGGCACGGACACCGTGAGCGACAGCGACACCCGACCGATCGAGACCGGACCGATCGAGACCGGACCAGGCGAGACCGGGCCGGACGAGACCGGATCGGACGACGCCCGACCAGGCGACAGCGGCGCGGACCGCGCATTGGTGAGCCCGACCGGCTGGTCGCTGTGGGCCGGTGCCCCGGACGAGTCGGGCCGCCCGCTCGGTCCCCGCGCCCGCGGCGCCCTCACCGCCGACGTCTGCGTGGTGGGTGCTGGCTATACCGGCCTCTGGACCGCCTACCACCTCGCCCGCACCCATCCGGCGCTGCGGGTGGTCGTCGTCGAGAAGGAGACCGTCGGCTTCGGCGCGTCCGGGCGCAACGGGGGCTGGTGCTCGGCGCTGTTCCCGACCGCCGCGCTCGCCGCGCAGATGCGTCCCGCGCTGGCGGCGACCATCGACGAGATCGGGGCGATCGCCCTCGAGGAGGGCATCGACTGCGACTTCGTCAAGGCCGGGACGCTGCGCGTGGCCACGACGCCGGCCCAGGCGACCCGCCTGCGCCGCACCGCGGGCACCGAGTGGCTGGACGCGAACGAGGTCGCCGGGATCGTCCGGGTCGCCGGGGCCGAGGGCGGGGTGCTCGACCCTGACTGCGCGGTGCTGCATCCGGGCCGCCTCGTGCGCGGGCTCGCGGCCGCCGCCGAGCGCCGCGGGGTAACGGTGTTCGAACGCAGCCCAGCCCGCCGCATCGTTCCGGGGCGGGTGGTCCTCGACGGCGGGGTCGTGCGCGCCGACGTCATCGTGCGCGCCACCGAGGGCTACACCGCCACGTTGCCGGGGCTGCGCCGCGAGGTCGTGCCGATCTACTCCCTGGTCGTGGCGACCGAGCCGCTGGGCCCCGCGACATGGGACGAGATCGGCTGGGAGCGCAGGGTGGCGGTGACCGACGACCGGCACATGATCATCTATGCGCAGCGCACCGCCGACGGGCGGATCGTGCTCGGCGGCGAGGGCACGCCGTACCACTTCGGCTCCCGGATCAACCCGTCCTTCGACGTCGAGCCGGCCATCTTCGACCAGCTGCGGCAGACCCTCGCCACGTTGTTCCCAGCCGCGGCGACGGCTCGGATCACACACCGCTGGGGCGGGCCGCTGGGCGTGCCCCGCGACTGGACACCATCGGTCCACCTGGACCGCGCGACGGGGCTGGCACACGCCGGCGGCTACGTCGGGGACGGGGTGGCGGCGAGCGCGCTGGCCGGCCAGACCCTGGCCGAGCTGATCACGGGGCGCAGCTCGGAGCGGACCGGCCTGCCCTGGGTGCGCGGCGAACGGCGGCGCTGGGAGCCGGAGCCGCTGCGATGGCTCGGCATCACCGGCGGCACCCGGCTGGCCCGCGCGGTCGACGCCAGGGAGAACCGCACCGGTCGGCCGTCCCGGCTCGGTTCCGTCCTGGCGGCGCTCACCGGGGGCCACTGACCGCGGGACACCGAACGGGCCGCTGCATGCGACGCGGCGCGCTGCCGACAGCGGCTGCCAGTGACAGCGGCCGCCAGCGGCACTGTCAGCGGCCCGCAGCCAGCGGCACTGTCAGCGGCGGGCGAGGTCCCCCGCCATCACGTCCAGGCTGTCCAGGTAGCGGTCGACGTCCGCGTCGGTGTGCTGCACGGACAACGTCCACTCCTCCTCGCGGCCGGGAGCCATCAGCACCGCCCGGTTCGCGTTGTAGAGCCAGGCGAGCTCCGGGAGGGCCGCGTTCTGGTGCGCCATGAACGAGGTGTAGTCGCGGATCGGGGCGTCGGTGAAGTGGACGCAGCCCTTGGAGCTGATCCCGACCGGGTAACCAGCCAGGCCGTGCCGGGCCAGGATGTCGCGGCAGCCCGCCATCAGCCGGTCGTTGAGCCGGTCCAGGTGGGTGTACGCCTCGGGGGTCAGCACCTCCAGCAGGTTCGCGCGCGCCGCCGCCATCGCCAGGGGGTTCCCGTTGTAGGTACCGACCTGCTTCACCTTGTCCGAGGCGACCACCGCCATCAGCTCCTCGGTGGCGCCGATGGCGCCGGTCGGCAGCCCGCCGCCGAGCGCCTTGGCGAGGGTCACCATGTCCGGGAGCACGCCGAACCGCTCGACCGCGCCGCCGGCGGCGACGCACAGGCCGGTCTTGACCTCGTCGAAGATGAGCACGATGCCGTGCCTGCGGGTGATCTCACGGACGGCCTGCAGATACCCGGGCTCGGGCAGCACGACTCCCAGGTTCATCATGGCCGCTTCCATGATCACACAGGCGGGCTTGCGGCCCTCGGCCTCGAGCGCCTCGATTCGTCGTTCCATCGCGGCGGCGTCGTTGAAGGGCACCGCCACGGTGAGGTCGACGACGGCCTGGGGGATTCCCGCGCCGTAGCTGAGGGAGTTCATCCGGTCGGGCGGGCCGATGTCGTCGTACGGCGCACCGATGGAGACCATCACGTAGTCGTGGTGCCCGTGGTACGAGCCGAAGATCTTCACGATGGGGTCGCGGCCGGTCGCCCCGCGGGCGATCCGGATCGCGTCCATGGTCGCCTCTGAGCCGGAGTTGACGAAACGCCACTGCGGCAGGCCGAAGCGGCGGGCCAGTTCCTCGCTGACGACCACGGAGTCCTCGGTCGGCATGGCGAAGTGTGATCCGAGCGGGATCCGTTCACTCACGGCCCGCACGATCGCCGGGTGCGCGTGGCCCTGCACCATCGAGCCGTACCCGTTGTGGAAGTCGGAGTACTCGTTGCCGTCGACGTCCCACACCCGCGAGCCACTGCCGCGGGTGAGATAGATCGGCCAGGGCTCGCGGGCCTGGTAGGACGACGGGACCCCGCCGGTCATCGTCCGCGCCGCCCGGGCGTGCAGGGCCCGCGACCCCTGCGTACGGCTCTCCAGCGCACGCTCCTCGCGCGCCATCAGGCCGGCGATCGTCTCGGCGGAAACGTCGGGACGAGAAGCCAGGGTCGTCGCGTCCGGAACCATCACCGCGCCCTCCTCTGCTGTCGCCTACTGAAATCGTAGACCCAGGATGGCGTTTACAATGGAATCGGTGGAAAGCAAGGGTTGTGAAGACCGCATCCCTATTGGTGCCACGACCGCAATACGATGACACACAGCGAGTAACCACCCCACAATCGACGTCCGTCGGACGAACCATCCAGGAGGATGTCGCGTGCAGCCACGCCGGTCGCCCGGTCAGCGCCAGGCAGCCGAGCCGCTGCTGGATGACATCAACAAGGCGATCATCGAGCAGCTCCAGCAGGACGGGCGGCGCTCCTACGCCTCGATGGCCGCCAGCGTCGGTCTGTCGGAGGCGGCGGTGCGCCAACGCGTCCAGCGCCTCCTCGACGCCGGCGTCATGCAGATCGTCGCGGTAACCGATCCACTGCGTGTCGGCTTCCGCCGCGAGGCCATGGTCGGCGTCCGGGTCTCCGGCGACACCCGCGAGGTCGCCGACGCGCTCGCCCAGCTGCCCGAGGTCGACTACGTCGTGCTCACCGCGGGCACCTTCGACATCCTGGTCGAGCTGGTGGCCGAGGACGACGAGCACCTGCTGTCCCTGATCAACGATCAGATCCGGGCGCTGCCGCAGGTCAGGGAGACGGAGACGTTCGTCTACCTGCGCCTGGTCAAGCAGACCTACTCCTGGGGCGCCCGCTGACGGCGGGGCGTCGACAAAACGACAAGAACCACCCGCGAGCAACCATGAAGAGCCAACGGGAGTCCAACCCTTCACGAGAACTGGTTGCTTCCGGCTCGATCGAAGAGGAGACCATGGCGCTCGTCCACCATGACCCGCGGGACGGCATCCTGATCACGAAGATCGGGCAGGCGGAGATCACTGTCCGGCCTGAGCCTCCCGCCAGCACAGGCGCGGCACCCGTCGTCCTGCTGCGGGTCGACGCCCCGATGCTCGACAGCCTGGCCGCGGCCTATCTCGACCCCGACGAGGCCCGCGCCCTGGCCCGATCACTGCTGTGGGCGGCCGACCAGCTGCGCCCGGCAAGCCCCTGGCGGACGCCCCCACGACCGTGACAGGCGCGGGCGGGACCGGCGCGCCTGTCGGACGCGGCCAGCGATCCAGCGGAGCGGTCAGCGGTCCAGCGGTCCAGCGTCAGCCGAACTGGTAGCGGATTGGCGGATGGCTAAGCCCGCCGGCCACGATGGACGCGACCTGCCGCGGCTCTCGACGTTCTCGATCGGCAGCGGCCGGCCGTCGATCGTGGCGTTGAGGATGAGCGAGGCGATGTCCTCGCCCAGGTGCTCGCGCCGGTCGTCGCGGGCAAGCTGAGCCGAGCGGGGCGACCGGCCACCGTCAGATGGCAGCCGCGTTCGTTCCTGGAGCGCGAACCTCGCCCGCACGACCCGACTGTCGATCTTGACCGGGCATCAGCGCCAGCACGCGGACCTCGCGGAATGTCGTCCCGGTAATTATTCAGATGCGGAGAACCGGTACCCGCGCCACTGTTTCGGAATGGCCGTCACGTCCACACCCCCGCCCGCCGGCGCGGTCGATTCGACGGGCGCGGCGGGCACCGTCCGTCCGTCGGCGTCGACGAACGGACCATCACCCACCGCGTCTCGTCGTCGCCATCCCGGGCTGCATTCGTTCTTCGCCCATATCCACGGTTATCGCTGGCGCGCGGCGGCGGTTCTGCTCGTGTTCGTTCTGTCGAACGCGCTGCTCGCCGTGGTACCGGCCGTTGTCGGCAGGTTTGTCGCGGCCCTTACCGAGACGTCGGTCGACCACTCGACGGCGTTCGGCTGGGCCGCCGTGCTGATCGGCGCCAGCGTGGGCCACGACCTGCTCTACCGCGGCGGCGAGCTGCTGTGGGTTCGGCTGCTTCTCCCCCGCGGCTACGAGTCCGAGGACCTCGTCTTCACCAAGGTGATCAACCAGCCGTATCCCTACTTCGTCGGCACGTTCACCGGCAAGATCAGCAGCTACGTCACGACCCTCGGCCGGGAGTACCGCCAGTTCCTGGACGCGGTGTACTGGCAGTACTGCGAGGAGATCGTCCGGGTCCCGGTACTCGTCGCGATCATGTTCACCGTCAATCTCCCCACCGGCTGCGTTTTCGCCGGCGGCCTGCTGTTGATGATCTTCCTCGGCCGGGCGATGGTGGCGCAGGTGGCGGCCCGCGAGCGGACGTCCGCCGACACCTCCTCCGACCTCGAGGGCCACGTCATCGACGTCATCGCGAACTTCGTCGCGGTGAAGTCGTTCGGGCGGGAACGCGCCGAGCACCACGGGGTGCGCACCAGACGGCGCGGGGTGGCCCGGGCCGCGGCGTCCTCCTACCGGTGGAACCTCGTCTACTTCGCGTCGATGAGTGTTGTGGTCCGGTATGTGCTCTGGCCGGCGACGGTGCTTTTCAACCTGCACCTGTACCTCGACGGCGAGCTGACCCTCGGCCAGTTCGCGACCTTCCTGGCCGCGCTGATGGCGTTCTCCGACTACATCTGGGCGACGGTGTGGATCGTCTCCCAGATGAACCTGCAGTTCGCCCGGGTCGAGGAGGCCTACCGATATCTCTTCGGCGACCGCGACATCGTCCGCGAGCACCGCGAGGATCACGAGGACCCCGTCGGCCACGCCGGCCCCACCGGCCGCGCCGGCCGCGAAGACAAGGAAGACCTGGAAGACCACAAGCACCGGGAAGACCACGACGAGCCGCAGCGGCCGGCGGCGCCGGTCGCCACGTACACCCGCGTGCTGCGCCTCGACAACCTGTGCTTCGCCTACCCGGACGACCCCGACCGGCCGGTCCTGCGGGGCATCACCCTCGATATCGCCCGCAACGAGAAGATCGGGGTGGTCGGCCAGAGCGGCAGCGGCAAGTCGACCCTGCTGAAGCTGCTGCTCGGCTACTACCCGCTGCCGACCGGCGCCCTGCTCCTGGACGGATCACCGATCGACGACCGCCAGCTCGCCCGGCTCATCTCCTACGTGCCGCAGGACGTCACCCTGTTCCACCGCTCGATCCGGGAGAACATCATCTACGGCACCGCCGCCACGGCGAGCCCCGACGAGGTGGTGGCGGCGGCACGTCGGGCCCACGCCCACGAGTTCATCGTCGCCACCAGGGAGGGGTACGAGACCCTGGTGGGCGAACGGGGCATCCGGCTGTCCACCGGGCAGCGACAGCGCATCGCCCTGGCCCGGGCGTTCCTCAACCCGGCGCCGATCCTCGTGCTCGACGAGGCGACCAGCGCGCTGGACAGCGAGAGCGAGCGGCTCGTCCAGGACGCGCTGGAGGACCTGTGGGCCACCCGGACGGTGATCGCCATCGCCCATCGGCTGTCGACCCTGCTGACGATGGACCGGATCGTGGTCCTGGACGGCGGGCGGATCGCGGAGCAGGGCACCCACGACGAGCTGCTCGCAGCCGGCGGGCTGTACAACCACCTGTGGTGCCGGCAGAGCGGCGGGCTGATCGGTTCTCTATCACCTACAGAACCAGTTAGGCAAAACCGACAAACAACCCACAAATGAAATCTCCCCTCAGAGAACTTTCTCTCTGAGGGGAGATTTCGCTTTGTAGCGGGGGCAGGATTTGAACCTGCGACCTCTGGGTTATGAGCCCAGCGAGCTACCGAGCTGCTCCACCCCGCGTCGGTGTGTCTTTACTATACAGGGACGCTGAGGCCGGATGTCAAATCGGTGGCCCCACCAGTTTTTCCGCCTGCAGCAGAGGAGACTCGGCGCTCCGTGCTCCCCCTGTGTCCGTGCTCCCCCTGTGTCCGTGGGCCCCGGGCGGTCAGCCGCGGTCGCCGACCCGGACCGCAGCCGGACGGATCGTCGGCGTGACCACAACGGCGACGGGCTCCACCGACGTCGCCATGGCCACGGGGGCCACGGCGACCAAGGGACCGCGGCGGCTCTAGCCGGGCGAAGGTGAGGGCGACACCGCGGCTGGCGGCGACGACGCGGCACCCGTGCCTGGCGGGGCGCTCGCTCCCGGCGTGGCTGCCCCGCCCGTCGCCCCCGCCGACGGTGCCGCCGTGGGCGGGGCCGACGTGGGCGGGGCGGTGGTTGACGGGGTCAGTGCCCGCAGCCGGTCGAGCGCGGCCTGCAGGTCCTGCTGGGCCTTGCCGTAGGCGGCGAAGTCCGGCGGGCTCTTCGCCAGCGCGTCCTCACCGGCCTGGTAGGCGCTTTCGGCGGCGGCGACGGCGCTCGCCAGATCACCGCCGCCGGGCGTGGTCGTCCCGGTTCCCGCCCCCGCCCCGGAACCCGTTCCGGACTCCCCGGTCGTCGGCGGCGCCGCCGAGGTGCCCGCGCCCGCAGCGGAGTCGCCGGCGCCGGCGCCGAAGAGGTCGTTCAGCGCGTCGGCGAGCGTCGAGCCGAAGCCGATGCCGTCGCCGAAGGCCGCCGCGACGCCCTGCAGGGTCGGGTAGCCGGTCGAGCCCCGGGCCTGCACGTAGTAGGGCTCCACGTACAGCAGGCCGTTCGCCACCGGCAGCGTCAGAAGGTTGCCCTCGATCGTCTGCGAGCCCTGGCCGCGCCAGAGGGTCAGCTTGCTGGCGACGTCGGCATTGGCCTCGATGGCGTCATGCACCTGCACCGGCCCGTTGATGGTGGCGCCCCGTGGTAGTTGCAGCAACGTGAACTGCCCGTAGTTGTCCGGGTCCATCGACACCGCCATATACGCGGCGAGCTTGGACGACCGGGCCGAGATCAACGGCGAGGTCAGGTTGTACGACGGCTCGGCCCGGCCGGGTAGCTGGCTGTAGACGTAGAACGGCGGCTGCGGTTTGCCGGTGTCGTCCGGGGACTTCGACACCTCCCAGAAGTCCTCCTGGGAGTAGAAGTCCCGCGCGTTGTCCACGTGGTAACTGCCGATCAGGTCCCGTTGGACCTTGAAGAGGTCCTCCGGGTAGCGCAGGTGCTCCTTCAGGGAGTCGGAGATCTGGCTCTTCGGGCGCACCGTGTCGGGGAAGGCCTTCATCCAGGTCCGCAGCACCGGGTCCTGCTCGTCCCAGGCGTACAGGGTGACCGTCCCGTTGTAGGCGTCCACCGTCGCCTTCACCGAGTTCCGGATGTAGTTCACCTTGTTTTCCGGCTGCTGGGTGCGGTTGCGGCTCTGCGCCGTCACCGAGTCGGCCGTCACGTCGCCGAAGGTCACCCGGGCCGAGTAGGGGTAGGCGTCGGACGTCGTGTAGCCGTCGAGGATCCAGGTGACCCGCCCGTCGACGACCGCCGGGTAGGGGTCGCCGTCGAGGGTGAGCCAGGGTGCCACCTTGCTGACCCGGTCCCGCGGGTTGCGCTCGTAGAGGATGCGCGAGTCGCTGGTGATGTCGCTGGAGAGAACGATGTTCGGCTCCCCGAAGCGGAGCGCGAACAGCGCACGTCGGAAGCTCGAACCGATCGAGACGCCGCCGTCGCCGTCGTAGCTGGTCGTGAGCTGGGTGTCCCCCGGGCCCGGGCCGTCGATCTCCGCCTGGCGGGTGCCGACGATCGAGTACTCCGGCGACATCTCGCCGAAGTAGATCCGGCTCTCCTTGACGCCGAGGTCGCCCCTCTCCGGCAGGTCCGACTGGTTGAAGTCGGGGCGCCCGCCGTCGGCGGTGTTGGACGGCGCCGTGACGAAGCCCCGGCCATGCGTGTACGTCAGATGCTCGTTGATCCAGTTGCGCTGGTCGTCACTCAGACCGGCCTGGTTCAGCTCCCGGACCGAGACGACGTAGTCCTGAGTCTTGGGTTTCCCGTTCTCCGTCGTCGTGTAACGGTCGACGTCGAGCGTCTGCGGGAAGCCGTAGTAGCTGCGCATCTGCTGGAGCTGCTGGAACGTGGGCGACATCTTGCTCGGGTCCAGCAGCCGGATGTTCGGCACCGTTCCGGTGTCGGCGGCGATCTCCTTCGCCTTGGCGTCCGTACTGGCCGGATAGGAGACCGGTTCGACGTCCTGGATGCCGTAGGCGGATCTGGTCGCGCCGATGTTGCGGGTGATGTACGGCTCCTCGCGGGAGGCCTCGTTCGGCTTGACCTGGAACTGCTGCACGATCGCCGGGTAGATCCCGCCGATGACCACCGAGGAGAGCACGAGGATGCCCGCGCCGAGCAGGGGAAGCGTCCAGCCCCGTTGGAAGATGTTGTAGATGAACAGCACGGCGCAGGCCAGCGAGATGAACAGCAGGATCAGCTTCGCCGGCAGCACCGCGTGGACGTCGGTGTAGGACGCACCGGTGGCCACACCGCGGGACGAGAACACGAGGCCGAAACGGTCCAGGTAGTAGGCCCACGCCTTGAGCAGGGCGAGCAGCCCGAGCAGCACCGAGATGTGCGCCTTCGCCGCCGGGGCGACCCGGTCCCGGGGGGACTGCAGCCGAATGCCGCCGAACAGGTAGTGCGTCAGTACGGCGACCAGCAGCGAAAGCAGCACCGCGGTGAGGAGGAACGCGAGCAGGAAACGCTGGAACGGATAGGTGAACGTGTAGTAGCTGATGTCCCGGTGGAACTGCGCGTCGACCTCGCCGAACGGCTCGCGGTTGATCCACAGCAGCCAGGTTCGCCATCGGCTGGACGCGGACAGCCCGGCGAGGAGGCCGAACACCGCCGAGACGGCCAGCAGAACGGGGAGCATGTACGGCTCGATCGCCACCCGGTAGCGCTCAAGGCTCTGCTGCTCGGCCGACAGGTCACTCGGCGGACGCAACCTGTAGGCGAGTACTATGTTCGTTCCCACGGCAATGGCCATCACCGCGCCGAAGAGCCCGAACAGAAGTATTCGCGTGAATACCACGGTCTTGAAGACGTTACTGAAGTCCACCGAACGGTAGAACAGAAGGTCGGTGTAGAGGCGGGTCGAAACACCGGCCACGATGATCAGGACCAGGACGACCAGTACCGGCACGAGCACACGCATCCGTGTCAGTGGCGGCCTGCGACTGGTTCCTGGCACGAGCTCCTCCGTCCGTTCCTGGCACTGCTGCCCGGCCTACCAGGGCAACCTACGCCAGCCGTGTTCGGCTAGATCCGAGAGGATGGGTCGGTGACCACTCCGAGCATCACCGAGTTGACCTCCGTCGTCCTGGAGGTCGAACGACACGTCGCCGAGCTGGGGTGGGACCAGCCGAGCCAGGTCTACGCACTCGCGGACACTTCCGAGCTGCTCATGCGTGAACCTGGCCTGGCCCCCCATATCGGCGACGCTCCACCAGGTTCACTAACGCCGGTGGAGCAGGAACCGCTCCCCCAGGGGCGGCTTGACGAAGTCCTGGCTGGCATCGGCTGGCCGCCGGAGGTCCTCGGCTGCGTCCTCGTCACCGAGCTCGTCGTGCTGCCGCCGAGCGCGGAGGCCGAAGTTCCCTACGACGAGCGCGACATCGAGCACTGGGCCGCCAACCACCCGGAGCGCCAGGACGTCCGCCTCGCGGTCGGTGTCACCAGGGCGGGGATGCACGCCTCCTGCCTGCGGGTACGCGGGGACGACGAGCTGGTCATCGACCCCGATCTGGCCGACAACCTCGTCGACGGGCTGCTGGACACCTTCCGGTAGACGACGCGCGCGGGGGCGCGGCCGGACGGGGCGGCAGGGCGGGTGCGCGCGGCGTTCCCGCCCATCTGCCTGCTCCTCGCGCCCGCCCGCCAGCCTGCCCTCGGCCACTCGGCCGCCCGGCCACTCGTTTCCCGTCCGCCCGGCTTCTCGCCTACCGCTCGGCCGGGCAGGAGGCCACCGCGGTCGAGTCGGGGTCCTTCTGCAGGGTCTTCAGCGCGTCGAGCGCGTCGGACAGGCTTGCCACCTGGACGAGCCGCAGGTCCGGCTTCATCCGGACCGCGTCCACACAGTTCTCCTTCGGCACCAGGAAGACGGAGGCTCCTGCCTGCTCGGCACCGAGGATCTTCTGCTGGATGCCGCCGATGGCGCCGACCTCACCGGTGCTCTCGATGGTGCCGGTACCCGCGATCGTCTTCCCGCCGGTCAGCTCGCCCGGCGTGAGCAGGTCCACGATGCCGAGGGCGAACATCAGGCCCGCGCTGGGACCGCCGATGTCGGAGATCCGGATGCGCACCGTGAACGGGTAGGAGAGCTTCAGGTTCGTCGTCACCCCGATCATCGGGCGCCTGGCGTCGTCGGTGGCGGGCCTCGTCGTGATCTTCGTGGTCTCCGTCCGGCCGTCCCGGCGGTAGGTCACCTCGACGACGTCGCCAGGCTTGCTCCGGCCGACCAGCGCCTTCAGGCTCTCCTGGTCGGTGACCTTCTCTCCACCGACAGCGGTGATGACGTCTCCGGAACGCAGCAGGCCGGAGGCCGGCGAGCCGGACGGCACGTCGTTCACCACGACCTCCCGCCCGGTCGGCTTGATGCCGAGCTCGCTGAGCGCCGCCGCGGTGGCCTGGTCCTGGGAGTCGAGCATCGCCTGGGTGTTCTCCTGGCGGATCTCCTCCTGGCTGGTACCCGGCGGGCGCACCAGTTCGCTCGGAACGACCGCGCGGTCGGAGGAGACCCAGTCCTGCAACGCTCCCAGCAGGTTGAGGCGGGGGGTCTCCTCGACGGTCGTCAGGTCGAGGCTCCCCGAGGTCGGGTAGGTCTCCCGGCCATCGATCTCGATCAGCGGAGCGCCGTCGACCTTGCCGAGCGTGTCCGTCACCGGCCCCGGCGCGAAGGTCACGTACGGGACCGGCAACCACAGGCCGACCACCGCGAGGATCAGCGTCAGCACCGACGCAACGAAGAGTGTCTGCGTGCGGCGGCCCATTCCCGCAGTCTACGTAGATCGCCGGCACCGGTTCGAAATCCGGTCTCCGACCGCCGGGCCGCGCCCACGAGACCACCGTTCCCGCGGCCCGGCCAGCCGTACCCGCAGGCAGGCCCCTACCCCGGCCGGTGGGGACACCCGCGGAGACGGCAAGGGGCGGTCACCCCCGCAAACACGGGGGTGACCGCCCCTCAACCAGGACGCGCAGAGCCGGCAACCTGCCCGAGCTCAGGCAGTTCCTCCTGTTTCACCCTCGGCGACGGCCCCGACAGCCTCGACCGGGCCACGATCCGCGGGACGCGCGGCGGGGACCGGAACCGTGACAGGCAGAGTGGTCACCGAGGACGACCCAGAGGTGGTGGAGATCTCGCGGGCAGCGGGGATGGGACGGGCGAGGGCCGCCAGGCTGCGGCGGTAGCCCTCGATGGTGATCATGGCTTCGGAGGTGCGATCAGGTCGGCTGCGCAGCGTGAACCAGGCCAGAGCCAGGAGCACCGCGACTGGTGGGATCAGCAAGAACCACATGGCGGCCTCGACGTCGAGACGGGGAAGGTAGATGACCTACATCTATCCTAGGTGCCCACTCAGCAGGCGCCCACCCATTCGGACGAGCCATCCGCGAATCCCTGCCGCTTCCAGATCGGCACCTGTTCCTTCACATCGTCGATGAGGCGCCGGCAGGCGCTGAGGGCCTCAGCCCGGTGCGCGGCGCCCGCCGCGACGACGACGGCGATGTCCCCGATCTCGAGGCGACCCGTCCGGTGCAGCACCGCGATCGCCCGAACTCCGAGGTCAGCGCCCACTTCGGCGGCGACCCGAGCGAGCTCCCGGGCCGCGGTGGGATGTGCGCTGTACTCCAGGTCGCCCACCGAGCGGCCATGGTCGTGATCTCGCACCGTGCCGATGAACAGCCCGATTCCGCCGACCTCCGGCAGCCGCACCGCGGCGAGACATTCATCCACAGACAGTGGGTTTTCCCGCATCTCGGCGAGAACCACGACGCCGGATGACGCACCGTCGACAACGGGAACTGGATCCGAGAAGGTAACATCCACCCCCCGACGGTAACGTCCCACCGGCTCCGTTTCACCGGGCGGCGGGAAAACGCACTACCGTGGGTTCATGTCCCCACGGAACGTCCACGGGTCCCCGCGATGAGCGGCGGCCTCCCCTTCGGCTTCGGTCCGACGCCGGGCGGTGACCCGAACCGCCCCTCCGGCAGCGGCGCCCCGTTCTTCGCCGAGCTCGAACGCCTTCTTTCGTGGCAGGGCGGTCCGGTCAACTGGGAGCTCGCGCGCCAGGTCGCGGTGCGGACCCTGGGCAGCACCGACCGGGCTGTGCGCCCCGCCGAGGTCGGCGAGGTGGAGAACGCTCTGCGCATCGCCGACGTGTGGCTCGACCCGGTGACCACGCTTCCCTCCGGCGCCACCACGGCCGCCGCGTGGTCGCGTGAGAAGTGGATCGAGGCAACCATGCCGGTCTGGCAGACGCTGTGCGACCCGGTCGCGAGCAAGGTCGTCGAGGCCATGCGCACCGGGATCTCGTCCGGCCTGAGCCAGCTCGGCGGCGGCGACCTGCCACCCGAGCTCGCGGGCGCCCTGCCGCCCGGCGTCGACCTCGGCCGGCTGATGGGTGCCGGCGGGCCGGTCATGCAGATGATGAACCAGGTTGGCGGAATGCTCTTCGGTGCCCAGGTGGGCCAGGCCATCGGCTCGCTGGCCACCGAGGTGGTCAGCTCCACCGAGGTCGG
This sequence comes from Parafrankia irregularis, assembly GCF_001536285.1. Taxonomy (NCBI): domain Bacteria; kingdom Bacillati; phylum Actinomycetota; class Actinomycetes; order Frankiales; family Frankiaceae; genus Parafrankia; species Parafrankia irregularis. The sequence goes on from NZ_FAOZ01000022.1 coordinate 113,278, forward strand.
CCTGCCACTCGGCCCGGCGGGCACGGCGGCGCTGCTGCCGGCGAACGTGGCGGCCTTCGGGCAGGGCCTCGGCGTGTCGGACGAGGAGGTCCGCATCTACCTCGCGCTGCGCGAGGCGGCCTCGAACCGGCTGTACGCGCACGTCCCGTGGCTGCGCTCGCACGTGCTCGGTGCCGTCGAGGAGTACGCGCGCGGTATCGCCGTCGACCCCGAAGCCGTCGGCCGGGTGATGCGGATGATCGACCCGACCACGCTGATGAACCCCGAACGGCTCACCGAGGCACTCGGTGAGGACGTCTTCGCCGACGCCGACACGCCGGAGCAGAAGGCGGCGCTGGCGCGGCTGGAGCTCATCCTCGCGCTCATCGAGGGCTGGGTGGACCACATCGCGGACACCGCCGCGCGGGAGCACCTGCCCGCCGCGGTGAAGCTGCGCGAGATGGTCCGCAGGCGTCGGGCCGAGGGTGGCCCCGGCGAGCAGATCTTCGCCACCCTGGTCGGGCTTTCGCTGCGGCCCCGCCGGCTGCGCGAGGCCGCGGCGCTCTGGGAGGCGCTGGGCGAGGCTCGCGGCCACGACGGGCGGGATGCCGTCTGGGCCCACCCGGACCTGCTGCCGAGCGCCGCCGACCTCACCGACCCCGCCGCTTTCGTCGCCGGCACCACGCCCGGGTCCGAGGTCGACATCATGGCCGAGATCGAGAAACTCAACGGAGGATCTCCGGAGGGCGGCACGCCACCAACCTCCGACGACGCCGGATCCTGACCCGCCCACTGGACACCGTGAGCCGCCACGAGGCCACACGAATTGACCTGCATGGCGAATCGGTCGTAGCTTGACGTCGCGGGCCCTCGGGCATGCGGGGCGCCTCCGGAAGGGGAAGCCGGAGGCTCCACGTTCACCCCGGGGGCCCGTTTACGTGCAGCGGAAATCTCCTTCGCGTTCGATGGAAGCGCTGTTCGCGCCCGACGGAGTTCACACTCCCGCCCCATGCTCGCACTCGGCATAATTCACAACAAAAAGCGCAAAAGGGGCGCGGGCCGCCTGGCGATCCGCAAGAAGGAAGGATTCTGGTCGTCCCAACGACCAGAATCCTTCACCCTTCGGACGCCCCCACGTCGCCGCCGTCGAGCTCCGGATCCAGCCGCAATCGTGAAGTGCGAACCGTGCGAGCCTCACCCGCACGACCGCCTACGACAGGGCGCATCACCGACGCGACCGTCACAGCCCGCTCAACCTCGGTGGCCTGGCGCGACAGACCCCGAGGCCGACCAGCCAGCCTGGTCCGACGCCCTTCGAACACGAAGCGATCACGAAAAAGCCCTGGCCACGCACCTGAATGGACGTATCAGAAGGGCCAGGGATGCCGCAGGCCCGAGGTGGCGACGGAAAAGGAACAATTTCTACCAGCATTGAACGCTTACCCGAATCACCCTTTCGGTGCCACCGCCCGCCCGGCGGATCCGAACAAAAACCGTCTGTCCACAGGCGCGGCGGACAACCACTCGGAGCGCGTTCCTCATGTCATCGTGAACGGGTCCCACCAGCCGCCGGCCCGAGCTCGCCGGCTGATGCAAGGAGGATCCCGTGCGCCCGGTCCTCAAAGCCGGTCTCCGTCGGCTCTGGCGAGACAGCACCACCCTGCAGATCGGCGTCGATCCCCTGCGCGCCGTCATTCTCACCGATGTCGGGCCGGCCGACCTGTCCGCGCTGAACACGTTGGGATCGCCGGGCCCGGAGCTGGGGCTGGGGCCGGGCGGCGGCGAGGCCCGTGATCCGACCGCCCGCACGATGATCGAGATACTTGCGCAGGCCGGGCTGATCGACGACGCCGCCGACAGCGGGCCGGCGCCCGTCAGCGATGGTGACCACGACCGGTTCGACCCGGACCTGGCCGCGCTCTCGCTGTCGAGCTTCGGCGTGAGGGTGCCCCGGTCGGCGCTGCACCGACGACGCCGGGCCCGGGTGTGCGTGCGGGGTGCCGGGCGGATCGGAGCACAGATCGCGACCCTGCTCGCGGCCGCGGGAGTCGGCCAGATCCTGGTGGACGATCCAGGTCCCACGTCGGCGGCCGACGTCGCGCCCGGTGGGCTGCGGCTCGACGACATCGGCCGACCCCGCTCACTGGCGGCTGATACGGCGGTGCGGCGGGCCACCGGTCGGCGGGATCCGCCATGCCGCCAGCCGAAAAGCCGGCCGATGCGCTCCGCGAAGGTCGAGCCGCTTCGCCCCGATCTGGTTCTCCTGGCCCCGGTGGGGCTTCCAGTCGTCCATCCCGACGAGTGCCTGCGTATGGAGCGGGCCGGCGTCCCTCATCTGCTGGCAGGAGTCCGCGAGACGACGGGGATCATCGGGCCTCTGATCGTGCCGGGCGTCACCTCCTGCCTGCACTGTCAGCACCTGCACCGCGACGCCCGCGACTCCGACTGGCTCATCCTCGCGATGCAGATGATCCGCCCGCCCGAGCACGGCGCAGACCCCTGCGAGATCTCGCTGGCGACCCTGGTCGCCGCGATCACCGCCATGCAGGCGCTCGACTTCCTCGACCTGAACACGGCAGCCAGCGACCGCCCCCGCCAGCTGCCCACAGCCGCCAACGGCACTCTGGAGATCGCCCGAACCGATCTGCGGATCCGGCGCCGCACCTGGCCACTCCACCCCGAGTGCCCCTGCCGCACCGCACGCGCCGCGGCCGGGTCACCACCTCAGGAACAGGCCATCTCGCCCGAAGTACTCGAGACCGCCATCGACCGCCAGCAGATCGCCACGGGCAGCACGCGGTGAGGGCGTCTATCGCGAGGTTGACACAACAGCCCGCGGGAAAGGGCACGATGGAGCGGTGTCCGACATCCCGCGGCGGGCGGTCGTCCGCACCGCCAAGCTCGCGACCCTCCCGATCGGCATGGCCGGCCGGGCGACCCTCGGCGTGGGAAAACGCCTGGGGGGCAGACCCGCCGAAGCTGTGGCCAGCGAGCTGCAGCAGCGGACGGCAGGGCAGATCTTCCGCGTCCTCGGAGAACTCAAGGGCGGGGCCATGAAGCTGGGCCAGGCGCTGTCCGTCTTCGAGGCGGCGCTGCCGGAGGAGGTCGCCGGTCCCTACCGGGCGGCCCTCACCAAACTCCAGGAGGCCGCGCCGCCGCTGCCCGCGGCAACCGTGCACGGGGTCCTGAGCGCAGAGCTCGGCCCCGACTGGCGGTCGTTGTTCACCAGCTTCGACGACACGCCAGCCGCCGCGGCCAGCATCGGGCAGGTGCACCGCGCGGTGTGGGCGGCGGACGGAACCGATGTCGCCGTGAAGATCCAGTATCCGGGGGCCGGGGACGCGCTGCTGTCCGATCTCAACCAGCTCGGTCGCGCCGCCCGCCTGTTCGGGGCGATCACACCGGGCCTGGACATCAAGCCACTGGTCGCCGAGCTGAAGGCCCGTATCACCGAAGAGCTCGACTACCGGCTCGAAGCCGCCTGGCAGCGGGCGTTCGCGCAGGCCTACGCGGGCGATCCGGACATCGTCATCCCCCGCCCCATCGCCGGCGCCGACCGGGTTCTGGTCAGCGAATGGATCGACGGTGTGCCGCTGTCCACCGTGATCGAACGGGGCACACCCGAGGAACGGGACCGGGCCGGGCTGCTGCTCGTGCGTTTTCTCTACTCGTGTCCCGGCCGAGCCGGGCTGCTCCACGCCGACCCACACCCGGGGAACTTCCGGTTGCTTCCCGACGGGCGCCTGGGAGTCCTCGACTTCGGAGCGGTCAACCGCCTGCCCGACGGGCTGCCCGAGCCCATCGGCCGACTGGCCCGGATGGCCCTCGCCGGCAATGCGGAGGCCGTCGCCGAAGGGCTGCTCGTCGAGGGTTTCATCCCGGCCAGCGCCAGCATTCCCGCCGACGACCTGCTGGGCTATCTGGCCCCCATGCTCGCCCCGATCGCGGCGGAGGAGTTCACCTTCTCCCGGGAATGGCTGCGTGGTGAGGCCCTGCGGCTCGGGGACTGGCGGTCTTCGGCAGCCCAGCTCGGCCGCCAGCTCAACCTGCCGCCGTCCTATCTGCTGATCCACCGGGTCACCCTCGGTGCAATCGGCATTCTTTGCCAGCTCGGCAGCACCGGTCCGTTCCGGGCCGAGATGGAACGCTGGCAGCCGGGCTTCGCACCGCCGCGCACCGCGGCGGCCCGGCACGCCGCGGCTGCCAACCGTCCAGGTCGCCGCCTGCCCAGGCTCGACGTCGAGGACGAGGCGGGTGTCATCCGGGCCCGGCCCGGCCCGGTCGTGCTCGCCCCGGCACAGCGTGGAAACCGCTCACGGAGCCGGATCCGCCCGCCCGAGCAGGCCGGGTCCGTCGAGCCGAGCCGGCCCCCACGGCAGCGCCGACCGGCCCGTGAGCCCCAGGCCAACCGCGACTGATCGACACCGGTCAGGCCATCAGCACGAAGCGCAGCAACGCCTTGGGGCGGCGCACCGGAGATCCGGTGCGCCGCCCCAAGGTCACTATGTAGCCGTAGCCGCAAGGCCCTTGCTCGGTCAGGCCGCGACGTTCTTGCGCGGCCTCCCCCGAGGACGCTTGCGCGGGACCACGCGGCCGGTCACGACGAGTTCGCCGCCCCAGACACCCCACGGTTCCGCCCGGTCGATCGCGGCGGACAGGCAGGCATGGCGCACGGGGCAGTCCACGCAGACGGACTTGGCGGACTCGACGTCCGCCGGGGATTCGGCGAAGAAAAGCTCGGGGTCCACGTCCCAGCAGGGCAGGACGAGACGCTCCCGCTCGATCCGGGAATCGATCGAGGGGTCGAACACCGGGGTCACCTCCGACATTGGCGGTTTAGTTCCGATCGGTTGCTCGGTCTTGCGTCCATCGACGACGGTCAGGATCAGACCTCCGGAGTGGTAGCTCTGGCACGCGATTCGACCGGGAGAAACAGAAAGGCCGCGGATCCTGTCGGATCCGCGGCCTCGGAAGTCACTCCGGTTCGGCGCTAGGCCGGGAGTGGATCCGGGACAGGGCCCGACTGATCGAGAAAACGCGTGGCGGCTGTGCCGGCCTGACGTGCTGCGGCGGCGGCTTGATGATCCGAACGGCCATTCGTGACGACGGCACCCGTCAGGGCACCCTGAGCCGAGACACGGCTCACCACGAAATCGCCGCCGAGGACACCGCGACCGGCGCAGCGGGAGCCTTTCGGCTCCCGGGCACCGAGCCACATGACCGTGTCAGCAAGCCGGGCAGCAGGCGTATAACGGACGCCGGCGATGGGCGGCCGCATACGCGTGCGCACGGAAGCCATGATGATCATTCTCATCGTGACCTCCTTCGCGACTCCGCCGAACCCGACCGGACCGGCTCCCACCCGCAGCGCACTGATCGCGCTCCGGTGTTCACGGACAACGGTAGGAGCAGTCACCGGCGCTGACAACCTATTTTTGGAGTGATCTCACAGACTCGTTCAGCCACAGCAAGGATCGAAGCCACCCCGGCGTGTCACCGTTGGCACCGGTATCAGCACTCAGTGCCGCGATCCGCGTGACGCGGTGTCGGAGACCAGCGCGAGGACGTCCTCGCCGTACCGGTCGAGCTTGCTCTGCCCGATGCCCGGCAGAGCCACGAGATCCGCGACGGTCGCGGGGCGACGCTGGGCGATCAGCCGCAGTGTCGCGTCGGTCAGCACGACGAAGGCAGGCGCTCCCTGCTCCTTCGCCCGCTGCGCCCGCCACGCGCACAACCGCTCGAACAGCTCCGCGTCCACCTGCCCCGGGCACGTCTCGCAGCGTCCGATCCGGGCCCGCGCACCGGCCAGCGACCGCCCGCAGACATGGCACTGCACGCTCTGCCGGCCGCGCGGGCGCCCGGTGCCGCCGCCAACGGACTCCCCGCCGCCCCGCCGCTCCCCCGCGGCCGCGGAACCGTGTCCGGCCCCGTGTCCCGATCCGGACACGGCCGCATCACCGGACGCGCGGGTCGCCGCCGTTCGGGAGGAGCCCCGGGTGCCGCCCGCGGTGGCCGCCGCCCGGCGCAGGTCGTCCAGGAACCGTGACGGCCGCCGGGAGCGGCGGGCCCCCTCGGCCCGCGCCAGCGACCACGACAGCGCCAGGTGGACCCGCGCCCGGGTGATGCCCACATAGAGCAGCCGGCGTTCCTCCGCGATCTGCTCGTCGGACTGCGCGTGCACGATGGGCAGCGTTCCCTCGACCAGGCCGACGAGGAACACCGCGTCCCATTCGAGCCCCTTGGCGGCGTGCAGGGAGGCGAGCGTGACGCCCTGCACCGTCGGGGTGTGCTGATGTGCGGCACGTTCGGCCAGGTCCGCGACGAACGCCTCCAGATCGGCGTCGGGGCGGGCGGCCTCGAGGTCGACGGCCAACCGGTGCAGTGCCGCCAGGTTCTCCCACCGCTCGCGGTCCGCGCCACGCCCCGCGGGAGCGGCGCCCGGCTGCCAGCCCAACGCGCCCAGCCCGTCGGCGACCGCGTCACCGAGCCCGCCGGGGCGGTCCGGCTCCGCCGAACGGACCGCCGCGCGCAGCATCCGCACGGCCGCGGTGACCTCGGGCCGCTCGAAGAACTTCTCACCGCCGCGCAGCAGGTAGGGGATGTCGGCCCGCGCCAGCGCCGTCTCGTACGCCTCGGACTGCGCGTTGATCCGATAGAGCACCGCGATGTCGCTGGCCGCCACACCCGTGGCCAGCAGCCCGCGGATACGCCTGGCGACGCCCGCCGCCTCCTCCGGCTCGCTGTCGGCCTCCAGCCAGGTGGGCGCCGGGCCCGCCGGGCGCATGGCGACGAGCCGCCCCCGGGGCCCGGCCGGCGCCGCGGCCGACCCGGTCGAACCGGACGACGCCGCCGACCCGGCCGACGCGGCTGCCGGAGGAGCACCGTCCAGCAGGCCGTTCGCCAGCGCCACCACCTGGGGGGTGGAGCGATAGTCCCGGACCAGCCGCACGACCGTGGCGGTCGGGAAACGCCGCGGGAAGTCCAGCAGGTGACGCGCGCTGGCGCCGGTGAACGAGTAGATGGTCTGGTGCTCGTCGCCGACGACGCACAGGCTGTCGCGATCGCCCAGCCAGGCGTCGAGAACCCGCTGCTGGAGCGGGTTGACGTCCTGGTACTCGTCCACGACGAAGTGGCGGTAGCGGGAGCGCAGCTCGGCCGCGACCCAGCTGTGCTCCTCGATCACGGCCGCGGTCAGCAGCAGGAGGTCGTCGAAGTCGAGGACACCGGCCTCCCCCTTGACGTCCTCGTAGGCCTCGTAGAGGCGGGCCACGACGTCGGGCGCGTACGAGCCCTCCCGCCCGTGCTCGGCGGCGGCGTGGACGTAGTCGGCGGGCGCGACCATCATCGACTTCGCCCATTCGACCTCGGCGACCAGATCGCGCAGCTCGGCGCGGTCCGGGCGCAGCCGGGCCCGGTTCGCCGCGCGGACGAGCAGCGGAACGCGGCTCTTCTCCAGCCTCGGCAGCGCCACCCCGGCGACCTTCGGCCAGAAGTAGCTCAGGTGCCGCAGCGCGGCCGCGTGGAAGGTGCGGGCCTGGACGCCGTCGGCTCCCATCAGCCGCAGCCGCCCGCGCAGCTCGGCCGCGGCCCGGTTCGTGAAGGTCACCGCGAGGATCTGCCCCGCGCCGACCTCCCGCTGCGTCACCAGGTGCGCGATCCGGTGTGTGATGGTCCGGGTCTTGCCCGTGCCGGCGCCCGCGAGAATGCAGACCGGGCCGATCGGCGCGAGCACGGCGGCGAGCTGCTCAGGGTCGAGACCCGCGCCCGGCTCCACACCCGGGTTCGGCTCTGCACCAGCGCCGGCACCCGGTTCCGCGCCGGCACCCGGTTCCGCGCCGGCGCCCGGCTCCGGGCCCGCGCTCGGTTCCGCCTCGGTGGCCTTCTTCCCTCCGGGCCTGCGCGCAGGCGTCGGAGGGCGCGTGGGCGCTGACGCCCCGCGGCGGTTCGGGCGAGTGGCTGATCCTGACATCAACCGACACGGTAGTCGCGGCTCGGCCCGACACGCCGGACCGGGAAGCAATGCCGCCACGACCGGGTTATGCGGTTGGTCGGCGATCGGACGACAAAACCTTTACCGGACGGATGCGACGGAGGCCTCGCTGTGATCACGATGTACACCACTCCCTGGTGTGGCTACTGCGTTCGGCTGAAGGGCCAGCTCGACCGCGCGGGTGTGGAGTACGTGACGATCGACATCGAGCAGGACCCGACAGCCGAGCAACTCGTCCGCAATGCGAACAACGGCAACGCGACCGTGCCGACCGTGGTCTTCGCCGATGGGACGGTGATGACCAACCCGTCCCTCCGCCAGGTCACCGAGAAAGTCGCTTCTGCCGCATAACGGATACGCAGGGCGACAACACTGCGGGAGTTCACGCCTTCCCGACGCACACACGGCCGGCTCTTGGGACGGTGTCCGTCACTGCCCGTGAACTTTGTGGGAGAGTTCGGCCTGTGTCGTCAGCACCTTCAGGACTCCCGTGGAGCACGGTCGACGCCGCGCTGAGAGCCACGCACGCACTCCACCAGATGGAGCAGGCATGCCTCATCGCGGTGTCGGGGACCCAGGCCGTCTACCTACGGGTGAGTGGGCCGATCCCCGAGTTGGTTGCCGGGCTGAGAGTTCCGCGTGCCCGGTGTCTACCTGCCCGAATGCTGGATGGGGCCGCCGCCGCGGGGTCCCGGGCCGACCAGGACCCGGCCCTGGCCGACACCGTCGAGGTGGAGCGGTTCGGCGTCCACAGCCACGTCTCGATGCCTCTCGTCGGGCCGGACGGCGCGGTGCTCGGCATCATCACCGGCCTCGACCGGTCATCGATCGCCATCCCGCCGGAATCACTCGGAGTACTGCGGGCAATCGCGGACAGTCTGGGAGCGTCGGAGGCGCTACGGGACCAACTGACCCGCGAGGCCCGCTTCGAGGTTGCTGCCAGTAACGGCTCCGAGGGTGCCCAGCCCAGCGTGAGTGCCCAGCCCGGCACGAGCGCCGTGCCTGCGGCCGTCGCCGCGCCCGGAACCGGCGACACACGAGGAACCGGCGATGTTCCCGGAGGCGGCCAGCTGCCGACGGCACCCGGCGAGGCCGGGCCCGGGCAGGACGGCCAGCCAGGCCCCGGTACGGGCCGGAACGGACCACACCCCGGGCACCCTGAGCCGTCGCCGGAATCAGCGGCAGGCAACGGGCCCCGGGTGACCCCCGAGGTTCTCGCCCGCGCCCCGCGCCCCGGCCCCGCCGCCCGGCCGGGCGCCCCGCGCCCCGCGCCGCCGAAGTCGGGCCCGCCGCGCCCGGGCGCGGCTCGCGGCCCGAGCGGAACGGCAGGCCCGGGCAGCAGGACCGGATCCGGCGCCTCGGACATGCGGCTGCGGCGGGCATCGGCCGGCTGGATCGTGGAAGGCCCGGGACCCGAGATCCGGCCAGTCGGCGATCTCGTCTCCGCGATGGTCCTGGCCGACCTGCTCGCCGAGGATCTCAGCCCGCCGGGCCGGCCCCGACGGGCCGACCGCGATCTCAGCGAGACCGAGCAGCTGCGCCTGTCAGTGATCCAGCTCGAGCACGCGCTGGCCTCCCGGGTCATCGTCGAGCAGGCGATCGGGGTGCTGGCCGAGCGCAACCACATCAAGCCCAGGGATGCCTTCGAGCGGCTGCGACGCACCGCCCGAGGCATGGGCAGACGGGTGCACGACCTGGCCCGGCAGGTGGTCGAGTCGGTGGGCGACCCGCGGATCACCCTGCCGGGCGAGCTCGGCCGCGGCGGCGCCACCGGGTCTGGGCCCGGTCCCGGGCCGACGCCCGGCAGCCCGGGCAGCCCCGGACCCGGTCCCGCCCCTGGCTCCGGTGCCGGACCCGGCCCCGGCAGCCCGAGCGGTTCCGGCGGCGGCCCGCCCCGCCCCAGCCCGCCCCGCGCCCAGCCGCCGCTGACCTCACCGGCCCTGCCCCCGCGGGTCAGGCGGACTCGACGACGCCAAGCTCGACGTCGCCGAGCACCCGCACCGCTTCGGTGATCTTCGACGCGTCGCCCACGAGAACGGTCACCAGCCCGGTCGGCGCCAGCAGCTCCGCCGAGACGGCCTGGACCGCCTCCGCGGTGACCTCGGTCAGCGCCTGTGGATGGTCCCGCAGGTACTCCACGCCGACGCCCGCACCCGACAGCCCGGACAGCGTCCCGGCGAGCCCGGCCGCGGTGGCGCCCGACAGCGCGAGCGTGCCGATGAGGTACTGACGGGCGGCGTCCAGCTCCTCCGCGGTGGGTGGCAGCAGCGCCATCCGGCCGAGCTCGTAGTAGATCTCCAGCAGCGCCGGCCCGGTCACGTCGGTGGAGACCTCCGCGCCGACGGTGAACCGGGAACCCGCCTGGTAGTGCTCGACCGAGCTGCGCGGCGAGTAGGTGTACCCCTTGTCCTCACGGATGTTGGAGACGAGCCGCGAGCTGAAGTAGCCACCGAAGATCGTGCTGGCGAGCCGCAACGCCGGATGCGCCTGCGCGGCGCGGTTCAGCGCCCGCCCGCCGAGCCGGATGTTCGTCTGCACCGCACCCGGCCGGTCGACGATCACGATTCGGCCCGGCGTCGGCACCGGCGCGGTCGGGTGCCCCGCGGCGGCGGTGCCCTGCCACGCTCCGAGGGTCGCCTCGACGGCGTCCAGCGCCTGCTGGGGATCGACGTCCCCCACGATGGTGAGAATCGCGCCGCCGGGGCAGACCCCGGTGGCGTGCAGGGACCGCACGCGCTCGACACCGACCTCGGCGAGCAGCGCCGGCGGGTTGATGGCGCTGCCGTAGACGTGGTCGCCGAACATCCGGCGCAGCAGCGCCTCGCGAGCGATCACCGACGGCTGGCTGAACGCGGTCGTCGTCTCCTCGACGACCCGCTCGCGCTCGCCGACGAACTCGTCCTCCGGGTAGCTCGCCGAGGTCAGGACGTCGGCGATCAGCGCGAGCAGCGGCTTCAGACTGGTGGCGAGCGCGGAGCTGACGATGGCCAGCCGGTCGGCGTCGACACCGGCCCGCAGCGAGCCGCCCAGGGCCTGCACCGCCGTCGCCAGCCCGACCCGGTCATACCGGCCCGAACCGGTGAGGATGGTCTCCGCCAGCAGCTCGGCCTCGGCCTGGTAGGCCGCGCCCGCGCCGGCGAACGGAATCCGCAGCCGCAGCTCCACCAGCGGGACGCTCGCCCGGGCGACCACGTCGACCCGCAGGCCGTTGGCCAGGGTGCGCCCGACGACAGCCGGCAGCTCGTTCTGCACGGTGGGCGCGACCGCGGGGATCACCGAGCCGGCAGCGGACCCGGCGGCGCTCTCGCCGGCCGCGGCCTCGCCGGTCTGGGGCTGGTCGTCCGTCCCGGTCTGGGCGGTCGTTGTCACCGTGCCTCCTTGTGCCGCGCTCACGCGGCGCCTGCCCGCAGCTCCAGCACCGCGCGGCCCTGCGCCCGCAGCGCGCCGGCGGCGGCCGCGACGGCCTCGCCGGTGACGTCCGCGAGCAGCCCGGGCAGCTCGTTGAGCAGTTCGGGACGACCGTGGTGCAGCTCGAAGGTGGCGATCTTCAGGGCGCGACCGAGCGCGTCGTCGGACTCCCGCAGGATGCCGGCGGCGACCTGGGCCCGCACCCGCTCGAGCTCGCCGGGCTCAAGCCCGTTCTCGGCGATGCGGTCGAGCTCCTCGTCGACGGCGGCGAGCACCCCGTCGGCGCTGGAGTCGCCGGCGTGGCGGGCCTCCAGCGTGAGCAGCAGCGGGTCCCGCTGGTCGAACGGGTCCCCGAAGGTGCCGACATAGGTGCTGATCGCCGTCACCGAACGGTCCTTCTGGACGAGCCGCCGTTCCAGCCGGCTCGCGTCGCCCGTCGTGAGCACGTCGGTCAGCAGGTGGGTCGCGAGGAACGCCGGCAGGTCCCGGTCGGGATCGGGCACCCGGTAGCCGACCGCGAGCGCGGGACGGGGTGCCAGCCGGTCGGTCAGGACCTCGCGGCGCTCCTCGGCCCGCATGGGCTCGGCGAAGCTGCGCCGCGGCGGCACCGCCCGGGCCGGGATCACCCCGAAGTACCGCTCGACGAGCTCCAGGGCCTGGTCGGGGTCGAACTCGCCGACGATGGTCAGGATCGCGTTGCCCGGCGCGTAGAACTTCTCCCAGAAGTCCGCGGCGTCGTCGAGGCTCGCGGCCTCCAGCTCCGAGAAGTCGCCGTACCCGTTGTGGGCGTTGGGGAAGGTGTCGAACGCGACCGGGGGAAGCGTGATCCAGGGGAACCCGCCGTAGGGCCGGTTCATCACGTTGACCCGGATCTCCTCCTGGACCACGGCGATCTGGTTGTCCAGGTTCTCCCGGGTGATCCTCGGCGCGCGCATCCGGTCGGCCTCGAGGAACAGCGCCCGCTCCAGCGCGCCCGAGGGCAGCAGCTCGAAGTAGTCCGTGTGGTCGGGGTGCGTCGAGCCGTTGAAGATGCCCCCGGCGGCCTGCACGTACTTGGGATGCTCAGCCTTGCCCACGTGCTCGCTGCCCTGGAACATCAGGTGCTCGAACAGGTGGGCGAACCCGGTGCGGCCCTCCGGCTCCGAGCGGAAGCCGACGTCGTAGTGGACCGCGACGGCCACCACGGGGGCGGTGCGGTCCGGGGCGAGCAGGACCCGCAGCCCGTTGGCGAGCGTCACCCGCCGCAACGGGTAGGAGGGGGACGGCAGGGCGGCCCTCACCGCGCTGGGCGGGGGCGGACCGGCGGTCGAAGGCGAGGACACATCGCCACGCTACTGCCCGCGCCGGTTGGGCGGCCACGTTCGGCAGCATCACCTCACCGCACCGTCCCCGGGCGGAGACGAGAAGACTACGAAAGGACGATTCGCGGCAGGTACGGGACGACCACACCGTGGCATGGCCACACCGTGGCATGGCCACACCGTGGCATGGCCACACCGTGGCATGGCCACACCGTGACATCGCCACACCGTGACATCGCCATGCCGTGACGTCGCCATGCCGTGACGTCGCCGCTCCGTGGCACGCCCCCACACGGCCGCACCGTCAGCGCGGGTGCCGGGCCCCTGCAGCCGAGACCAGGAAGACGAGCAGCGCGGCGATGGCCACCTGCAGCACCAGTGTGAGCAGCCAGCCCGCGTCGATACCGGAGGCGACCACCAGGCCCAGCGCGGCGCCGAGCAGGCCGATGAGCACCGTCATCAGGCAGCCGATCGGCGCCCGGCGGCGCGCCGGGACCACGAGCCGGCCGAGCAGGCCGATCACACAGCCAGTGATCAGCGCACTGATGATGCCGGTCGGTGTCTCCACGACGTCATTCTCGCTCCCACGACGCGCCCGCCACACCCCGCCGCCGCCCTTACACCACCCCCGTGCCGACCGACCCTTCCCACAGGCCGGACGTCCCGGCAGGCGGGCTTCCCGGCGGGCCGGCCAGCCGGGGCGCCGGGACGCAGGCGAGACTGTCCGAGTGGGAAAGTTTCCGCCCGGGCTGAGTGAATCCCTCGCCCATGGGCTGGAACAGCTGGGCGAGGAGATCATCGCGGCGATCGCCGCCGAGGTCCCCGCCTACGCCCGTCCGCTGGAAGGCTCGTTCGGGCGGGGCGTGCGCCGCGGCGTCGAGGAGGCCCTCGCCCGGTTCCTCGCGCTCGTCGAGGCCGGGCCGGGCGCCGCCGGTGACCTGGCCACCAGCCGGGACGTCTACGTCCGGCTGGGGCGCGGCGAGGTGCGCGCCGGGCGTTCCCTGGACAACCTGCTCAGCGCCTATCGGGTCGGTGCCCGGATCTCCTGGCGCCGGCTCGGGGAGGCCGCCCGCCACGCCGGCCTCGACGCCGGCGGCCTCGTGGCGCTCGCCGAGATGATGTTCGCCTACATCGACGGGATCTCGGCCGCGTCCGCGGACGGCTACGCGCTCGCCCAGTTCGAGGTCGCCGGCGAGCGCGAGCGCCTGTGGGACCGGCTGGGCGAGATGCTGCTCTCCGGCACGGACGCGGCGACCATCGAGCACGCCGCCAGCACCGGCGCGGTCCGGCTGCCCGAGCGGATGGCGGCCGTCCTGGTTCCCGAGGGGCCCGACGAGCAGCTGCCCTCACGGCTGTCCACCGGCTGCCCGCGGACCAGCCACGGGTCCGACTTCTGGCTGTTCCTGGGAGACGCCCAGGAACCGTCCCGGCGGCTGTGGCTGGCCGATCGGCTCGCCGGGGCCGGGGCGGTGGTCGGGCCGTGCGTCGCCTGGCAGCAGATCACGACCAGCGTGGAGCGGGCCAGCTTCGCCCGGGCTGCGCTGCTCGCCGGGCGGCTGCCCGCCGCTGCCGGGCCGGAGCCGCTGTTCACCGACGACCACCTCGCCGGCCTGGTGCTGGCCCGCGACCCGGGCCTGCTCGACGACCTGGCCCGGCGCCGGCTCGGGCCACTCGCCACGCTCCCCGAACGCACCCGCTCCCGCCTCGCGGAGACCCTCCTGTGCTGGCTGGCCCTGCACGGCCAGCGCCGGCTGGTGGCCGAACGGCTGCATATTCACCCGCAGACCGTCCGCTACCGGGTGGGACAGCTGCGGGAGCTGTTCGGTACCACCCTGGACGACCCCGAGGCACGGTTCGAGCTGGAGCTGCTCCTGCGGGCGACCATCGGGCTGCGTCCGGGCGGCCCCGCGGAGCCACCCGGCCCCGAGAACACCTCCGGCACCGGGTCGGGCCCGGGGATCAGTCCCGGTCCCTGACGGGTGTCCCGCCGGTTCGGGGCGGCCGACACCGGCGAGCGCGCTACGGTCGGTGCTGTGCGGGTCGGGTCCTTCAACGCGATGCACGGGCTGTCCCTCGCGGACGGCCGGGTAGAGGCGGAGCGCTTCACCACCGCGGTCGCGGACCTGGACTGCGACGTGCTGGGCCTGCAGGAGATGGACCTCGCGCAGCCACGGTCCGGCGGCGGTGACCAGGCCGCCACCGCGGCGACGGCGCTGGGGGCCTCCGACGGCGGCTGGCGGTTCGCCCCCACCGTCTACGGAACGCCCGGGCACCGCTGGCGCCCCGCGGACGGCCGGCGGGCCGAGAACGAGCCCGCCTACGGCATCGCGCTGGTCAGCCGCCTGCCGGTGCGCCGCTGGTGGGTGGTTCCGCTGGGCCGGTCGCCGGTCCGCTCCCCGGTCCTGGTTCCGGGGACGTCCCGGCGGGTGCGGATGATCCTGCTCGACGACGAGCCACGGGTGGCTCTGGCCGCCGTCGTCGAGACCGCGAGCGGACCGCTCACCGTGGTGACCACCCATCTCTCCTTCGCGCCGGGCTGGAACGCCTGGCAGCTGCGCAGGCTGGTCGAGCGGCTGCGCGAGGTCGACGGACCCGTCCTGCTGCTCGGTGACCTGAACCTGCCGGGCCGGCTGCCGACCTGGTTCACCGGCTGGCGCCGCCTCGCCGCCCACCGCACCTACCCGGCGCACGCGCCCCGGGTGCAGCTCGACCACGTCCTGGCCCGCGGCCCGGTCGGCACCGTCGCCGCCAGCGAGGCGCGCCGCACCGCGGTCTCCGACCACCTCGCCCTGCTGGTCGACATCCGCCGCTGACCGCGGGCCGTTACCGACCGGGCTGCCTGGGGCTGCCGGCCGCGGCGGCAGCGGCCTCGGTGGCAGCGGCGGCAGCGGGATTCGCCAGGATCGCGACGATCTCGTCCTCGGACAGCAGCGGCGGACGGACCACCTGCCCGGAGGCGACGTAGAAGTAGGCCGCGTCGACGTCGGGCACCGCCACCCCGCGGACCTTCGCCCAGGCGACCCGGTAGACGGCGAGCTGGACCGGATCGGCCGGCTCCGAGCCCGTCTTCCAGTCGACGACCTCCCAGCGGCCGCCACCGAGGTCGTAGACGGCGTCGATGCGACCGCGCACCGCCCGCCCGCCGATCATCACCTCGAACGGCGTCTCCAGGGCGAACGGGCGGCGGGAGCCGTACGGGCCCGCCAGGAAAGCGTCCTGCAGCGCGGCCAGATCCGGGCCGCTCAGACGCTGGCCGGCCGTCGCCTCGGCACCGGCCGCGTCCACCACGTCGTCGAGGTCGATCAGCGGCCGCTGCTCGAACAGCTCCTCCACCCAGGTGTGGAACCGGGTGCCTCGGCGGGCCTGCGGCACCGGGCGCCGCGGCAGCGGACGGGCCAGCTCACGGGCGAACTCGGCCGGATCGGCACGCAGCCGCACGATGTCGGACGCGGTCAGGCTGGTCGGCATCGCCACATCCCGGAAGGGCGCCCGGGCCGATCGTTCCTCGGCCAGCAGCAGCGCCGCCTCACGGTCGAGCTCGGCGAGCAGCGCCCGTTCCCGGGCGGTCATCCCGGCCAGCTCGTCGACGGGTGGCGCCTGCCCGGCACCCAGCAGGGCGAACGCCTGCTCGACGGCCGCCGCGGCCTCCCGCCGCCGCGCGTACGCGACCGGCTCGTAGGGCATCGGCCAGCTGAACTCCGCCGGCACGGCCAGGTCGGGGTTACGGCCCGGAGCCGGTTCCGGCACCCAGACAGCCACCTGCCCGTGGCCCGCGGCGGCATGCTCACGCAGCTCGGTGAGGAACACCGAGGGGCCACGCCGGGTGCGTTGGGTCGGCCCCCACCAGTGCCCGCTGCCCAGCAGCACCGACTTCGCCCGGGTGAACGCGACGTAGGCCAGTCGCCGCTCCTCCCGTTCCTGGTAGGCCCGGCAGTCGTCGGTGAAGGTCGCAAGCTCCGCCTTCGAGTCGCTGACGGCATAGGCGGGCAGCTCGGCCGCATCGCCGCGCAGCGGTGTGGGCAGCACACCGGTCGACGTCGTCCACCGGTCCCGCACGGTCAGGTCGGGAAAGACCCCCCGGCTCAGGTCCGGAACGGCCACGACCTCCCATTCGAGGCCCTTCGCCCGGTGCACGGTCATCAGCGCGACCGCGTCCGCGCCGCTCGGACCGGTGATGTCCAGGCCGCGCTCGTGCTCCCTGGCCGCCCGCAGGTAGGCGAGGAAGGAGGCGAGCGAGTTCGGCCCGTCCGGGTCGTCGAAGTCGGCGGCGGCGTCGAGGAAGGCCGCCAGGTTCTCCCGCCGGCGGGCCGCGACCGCCTTCGGGCTGGCGGAGATCTCCACATCGAGCCCGATGGTGGCGATCACCCGGTGCAGCAGGTCGAGCAGCCCGTCCCCGACGTGGACGCGCAGCGCGGCCAGCTCCGCACCGAGCTCGATCACCCGCTCCCGGCCGGCCACGGAGATCTCCGGCCCCGGATCGGTGAGGGCGTCCGCGAGAGCGACGACATCGCAGGGGTCGATGCCGGCAACCGCCTCGGCCAGCGGGTCCACGGCCGCCGGCCCGGCCCCGGCGTCCCCGCCAGCCGCGGCAGCCGCGGCAGCCGCGGCACCTTCCCGGGCGGCGTCGGCGGACAGCAGCTGCCGCGCCCGCCGGCCGAGCGCCGCCAGGTCCCGTGGACCGAGGCGCAGCCGCGGGCCGGTGAGCAGCCGCACCAGCGCCGCGTTCGCGATCGGGGACTCCAGCACCTCCAGGACGGTGACGACGTCCGCGATCTCGGGAAGATCCAGCAGCCCGGCCAGGCCGACCACCTCGACCGGCAGCCCGGCGGCGATCAGCGCCGTGTGCAGGGCCCGGACGTCGGACCGGGCCCGCACCAGCACCGCCATGCTGCCGGGCCGCTCCCCCGCGGCGACCAGCTCCGCCAGCCGTTCGGCGACCCACGCGACCTCCTGCGCCCAGGTCTCGTGCAGCGCCACCAGGGTGCGCCCGGCGGCGACGACGTCCGCCCGGGGCCGCAGCTCGACGACATGGTGGCGGGCCCGCAGCGGCGCGGCCACATCGTTGGCCAGCGCGAGCAGCCGGCCGCCGCTGCGCTGGTTCACCGACAGCCGGTACCGGGCGGCCGGCGTGCCGTCGGCGCGCGGGAAGTGCTCGGGGAAGTTGTCGAGGTTCGCGACCGAGGCACCCCGCCAGCCGTAGATCGCCTGGCAGGGGTCGCCGACCGCGGTGACCGGATGCCCGGCGCCGAACAGCCCGGCCAGCATCGTCCGCTGCGCGACGGAGGTGTCCTGGTACTCGTCGAGCAGCACCACCCCGGCCCGGCCGCGTTCGGCGGCCGCCACCTCCGGGTACCGCCCGGCCAGCCGGGCGGCGAAGGTGACCTGGTCACCGAAGTCGAGGACGTCACGGGCCCGCCGGGCCACCCGGTAGTCGGCGACGAGCGCGGCGAGCTCGCGCCGGCCCCGCGCGGTCGCCGCGATCCGGCGCAGTTCCTTGCGCAGGGTCTTCGTGCCCGAACGGCGGGCCGCGTCCGCCAGCGCGGCGAGGGCCTGGTCGAACAGCCTGGCGTCGAACTCCATCAGGTCGTCCGCCGCGACGAGATGCTCGCTCATCTCGCCGTCCAGCGCGACGAGGTCCGCCACCAGGGCGGAGATCGACCGGGTGAGCGCCTCGACGCGGCCGCGGTGCGTGCGCACGACCCGGGCCGCGAGCTGGTACCGCGCGGCGGCGACGAGCATCCTCGTGTCCGGTTCGAGGCCGAGTCGCAGTGCGTGCTCGCCGACCAGCCGACCGGCGTAGGCGTGGTAGGTGCTGATCGTCGGCTCGTCCGCGGCACCGGCACCGTCGCGGTCGCGGTCGCGGTCGCCCGGCTGGCCCTGCCCCTGGCCCGGGCCCCGGCCGGCGTCGGCGGCCCGGCGCAGCGCCAGCCGGACCCGCCCGGCCAGCTCCGCCGCCGCCTTGTTGGTGAAGGTGAGGCCGAGCACCCGCCCCGGCTCCACCTGGCGGGTGGCCACCAGCCACACCACCCGGGCGGCCATCACGGACGTCTTGCCCGAACCGGCACCGGCGATCACCACCGCGGGCTCCAGCGGCGCGGTCGCGGCGGCGAGCTGCTCGTCGGTGTACGGGACACCGAGCAGGTCACGGAGTTCCTCGGGCTCCAGCCGGGGGCCTCGGGGCTCGTCATCGCCACCGGCGCCGGCCGCCGGGCCGAAGCCGGGCAGCGCCTGCTGCGAGCCGGAACCAGCGAGGCTGGTCAATCGATCACCTGTTCCCCCTCCGGCCGGGCCGGGCAGGATCGACGAAACGAACACATCGTGCACGCATCGCCCGGTGTCGGCCGGAACGACTCGCTGGTGATTGTCCGGACCGCGTCCTCCACCAGATCGTCGATCCACACCCGCCCGTCGGTGGGCAGCGCCTCCTGGGCCTGCACCTCGGGTGGCGCCGGCTGCTCGTCCGGCAGCCGGGGGCCGAGGCTCTCCCCACCGGCGTCACGCCGCAGATGAACCAGCTCGGCACCGCCCGGAACCGCCGGCGGGCGGGAGCCGGCCGCGGAACCCGGGTCGGACACGGAACCGGAGTCAGGCGCGGAGCCCGAGTCAGCCACGGAGCCCGGGTCAGGCGCCGCGCGGGAACCGGCCGCGGCTTCGTCCAGGACCCGGTCCAGCGCGCCCTCGCGCACGGCGAGCTGGTAGCTGCCGAGCTGGGCATGGGTCTGCAGATCGCGCCGGCTCGGCGCCGCGCGCCCGGTCTTGAAGTCGACGACGTGCACCCGGCCGTCGTCGTCGAGCTCGACCCGGTCGATGAAGCCACGCAGCCGGACGACCCGGCCGGCGACCTCGATGTCACACGCGAAGCGCACCTCGGAGGCCACAACCTCACGCCGCCGAGCGGCGTGCCAGTCCAGGAACCGGCGTAGCGCCTCGCGCGCCGCCGACCGTTCCTGCTCGGAGCGCCAGCGCGAGTCGAACTCCAGCTGCCGCCACACGAGGTCGAGCCGGGCGTCGAGGGCGTCCATCCGGGCGGGGGTGCGCCCGGATGACACCTCGTCGGCGAGGGCGTGCACGACCTTGCCGAAGCCCTGCGCCGCCGACGCCGGCTCGGCGGCCTGCGCCTCGTGTTCGAGGAACCAGCGCAGGCCGCAGGTGGCCAGGCCGGACAGCGACGAGCCCGACAGCGCGATCGGACCGTCCGGCGCGACGACCGGCACCGACGAGCTGGTGACGTCCACCAGGCCCCACCAGCGGTTCGGATGGGCCGCGGGCACCAGCGCCCGGCCGGCACCGTCGCCGGCCGCCGCGAGCGCCGCGAGCCGGACGGCGGCCGCCGAGCGCATCGCCGCCGAGGCATCCGGGTCGACGGTCAGCCGCCGCAGCGCGGCGACCAGCCCGACCAGGGTGAGCGGCCGCACCGAGCGGGATCGCACCTTCTCCACCTGGACGCCCAGCTCGTCGAGGAACCTGCTGGGCTGCTCCCCGTCGTCGTCGGCGCCGTCCACCGCGGTGACCACGAGACGCCGCCGCGCCCGGGTGAGCGCCACGTAGAACAGCCGCCGCTCGTCGGCGAGCAGCTCGTCGCGGGTGCGGGGCGGCCGGACCCCACCTCCGCCCCGGTGTGGTGCGTCCAGCTGTTCGGCGCCGAGCAGGCTGTGCCGCTGGCGCAGATCGGGCCAGACGCCGTCCTGCACCCCGCAGACGACGACGACCTGCCATTCCAGGCCTTTGGAGCGGTGCGCGGTGAGCAACCGGACGGTGGCCGGGCGACCGGCCCTGGTCTCGGTGTCCGGGGCGATCTGCTGGTGGGTGAGCTCGCTGACCACCGACGCCACGCCGAATCCGGGCCCGCGCCGCTCGCCGAGGCGTTCGACCGCGTCGAAGAGCGCGACGACCGCGTCGAGGTCACGGTCCGCCGACCGGCCGGCGGCCCCGCCCGCCGCCGAGGCTCGTTCCAGCCTGGGTCCCCAGCCGCTCGCCGACCAGAGGGTCCACAGCGCGTCCTCGGGGGCGCCGCCACGGCGCAGCTCCGCCCGCACCGTCCGCAGCAGCTGCCCGAGCCGGTGGACCGGCGCCGCCAGCTCGTCCGGGACCATCAGAAGCATCCGCTGCGGATCGGCGACCGCGGCCCGCAACAGTTCGGCGGACGAGGCGGGCGTTCCCGGCATCCGGGCCGTACCCGCGGGATCATCCCCGTCGTCGGGCGACGGGACGTCGTCCTGGGCCGGCGCGTCGTCGGCTGATCCGTCGTCGGCTGATCCGTCGTCGGCTGATCCGTCGTCGGCTGATCCATCGTCGGCTGCCGCGTCCTGGGCCGGGACGTCGTCCTGGGCCGGGACGTCGGTCCGGGCCGGTGAGGCTGTCGTGGCCGCGTCGAGGGCCCGCAGCTCCCGGCCGAGCGCGCGCAGGCCGGCCGGGTCGGCCCCGCCCAGCGGTGAGGTGAGCAGCGCGCGCGCCGTCTCCGGGGTGAGGTGGCGGGACGGGTCGTCCGCGCACCGCAGCGCCGTCAGCAGCAGCTCGGCGGCTGGCTCCCGCGCCACCGGCAGCTCGCCACCGCCGACACTCACCGGGACCCCGGACGCCGTCAGTACCCGGCGCAGCACGCCGAGGCCCGCCGTCGAGCGGACCAGGACAGCCATGTCGGCCCAGCCGACCCCGTTCTCCAGGTGCTCGCGGCGCAGCAGGTCGGCGATGGCCTCGGCCTCGGCACCGGCCGTCGGATACGTGCGGACCGAGACCTGGCCGGGCCCCGCCGCACCGTCCGCCGGGACGAGATCGCGATGCGCGCGGACATACCGGACGGGCAGACCGGCCGACGGGAGCCGGGCCGCCACCCGCCGGCTCGCGGCGAGCGGGGCCGGGGCCATCCGGCGGCACCGGCGCAGCGCGGTGACCGGCGCCGGCGATCCGTCCCGGCTCGGGAAGCGGGCCGGGAAGTCGAGCAGGCCCCGCACCTGGGCCCCGCGGAACGCGTAGATCGCCTGGTCGGGGTCGCCGAAGACCACCAGGTCCCCGCCGCCACCGGCGACCGCGGCGAGCAGCCGCTCCTGCGCCGGGTCGGTGTCCTGGTACTCGTCGACGAAGACCGCCTGGTAGCGCTGGCGCAGACTCGCGAGCACCGGCTGTTGCGCGGTGAGGTTGGCCGCGCTGTGCACGAGGTCGGCGTAGTCGATCGCGCCCTCGGCGCCGAGGGCGTCGAGATAGTCGCCGTAGAACTCGGCGACGGCCCTCCAGTCGGCGCGCCCGACCCGCCGGGCGATCCGGGCCAGTGCCGGCGGGTCGACGCCGACCTCCCTGGCCCGGGCCATCAGCATCCGGACCTCCTCGGCGAAACCGCGGGTGCCCAGCGCCCCGGCCAGGGCGTCGGGCCAGGCCGGGCGGCCGATCTCACGGGACCCTTCAAGCAGGTCGCGCAGGCGGGCGTCCTGCTCCGGGCCGGAGAGCAGCCGCGGGCCCCCGGACGCGCTGTCTGCCCCGTACACCCTCAGCAGCGCCAGGCACCAGGCGTGGAACGTCCACGCCGCCGGGCCGACGGCTCCCGCCCCGAGCCGGATGGCGAGCCGCTCGCGCAGGTGACGGGCCGCCCGCCGGCTGAACGTGAGGACCAGCAGCGACGCGGGATCAGCGCCCGCCTCAACCCGCCGGGCCACCGCCTCGACGAGCGTTGTGGTCTTTCCCGTGCCTGGCCCGGCCAGGACCAGAAGTGGGCCTCCGGCGTGTCCGACCACCTCGGCCTGCGCCGCATCCAACACGATGGGTGACACCATCGGTGCGGGCGGTGCCACCAGGCGAAACGGTCGCCGCGGCGGCTGGCGGGCGGTAGACGGAACACGGACCACACAGCACAGCTCATCACGACAGCCCGTCAAGATCGCCAACGCCTGGCGTAGGCGATCGACGTTGCGCCGCACAGAGTCTCGTAGGACCGACGCAGGACCCTTGGAGCAGCACAAGATGAACACGAATTGCACCAAAGGTGTCGGTATGGGTGCAGCACACGGACAGTCCGTGGCACCGTCAGTCGTTATGAGCAGTACCAGGATCCAGCCTGATCAAGGCGTCCGTTCCGGGCCCGGCGCCCTGCCCGTGGACGACCCCGAGCCGGAATCCACACCAGGTCCCAGGCCGGGAACCGGACCTGCTCCGGGCACGGAGCGCGGTGATCTCGCCGGCCGGGTCGCATTCGTCACCGGCGCGGGATCCGGCATCGGCGCCGCCTGCGCGCGCCGGCTCTCCGCCGCCGGTGCCTACGTGGTCCTCGCCGACCGGGACGGCGACGCGGCGAAGGAGGTCGCCGCGCAGATCGAGGCGGCCGGCGGCGACACGCTGGTGACCGTCGTCGACGTCACCGACCCCGAGGCGGTGGCGGGAGCCGTGCAGACCGCGTTCGAGCTGCAGGGGCGGCTGGACCTGGCGGTCAACAACGCCGGAGTGGTGACCGACCGGGCGCCGCTGGAGGACGTCCCGCTGGCCGACTGGGACAGGGTGATCGCCGTGAACCTGTCCGGGGTCTTCTACAGCATGCGGGCGGAGATCCCGGCGATGCTCGCCAGCGGCGGCGGCTCGATCGTGAACATGGCGTCCGTCCTGGGCACTGTCGGCCTGCCCGGCACACCCGCGTACGTCGCCGCGAAGCACGGCGTGATCGGCCTGACCAAGGCCGCCGCGCTGGACAACGCGACCCGGGGCATCCGCGTCAACGCGGTGGCTCCGGGCTTCATCGACACCGCGATGGTCCGCGGGCAGCGCGGAGCGCGTTTCTTCCAGCCGACCAACCGGCTGGGCACCGCCGACGAGGTGGCCGAGGTCGTGAACTTCCTGCTGTCGGACCGGGCCTCGCTGGTGACCGGCAGCGTCTACTCCGCCGACGGCGGGTTCACCGCCCGCTGAGGTCCGGTCCTGCTGAGATCCGGTCCCGCCGAGGATCCGTCCCAGCGGGCCGACCGCAGGTCGACGCGGTCACCGGCGGGCCGCAGCGGGGTGCCGTCCACGCGCAGCCGGCGCAGGGCTTCCACCGGCGCGGCCGGGTTCGGCTCCCCGGAGGACCTGATCACCCGATGCCACGGGACGTCCTCCTCGCCGCCGTGGCGCGCGAGCACCGCGCCGACGGTCCGCCCGCTGCCGGCGCCGACGTACTCCGCGATGTCACCGTAGGTCATCACCTTGCCGACGGGGATGCTGGCAACCACGTCGAGCACCGCGACGGCGTAGGGGGTCAGGCCGGGCCCGCCCAGAAGCCTGTGTTCGGACACGGGCCCAGCCTCCCGATCGAATCTGTCACGAGCCAGCAGGAGCGAGTGCGCCCCGGGGCCCGACCCGCCCGAAGAGTTGAGGATTTTGGCTGCTGCAGATCCAGAGCCCGTTGCGACCAGACAAGAGTGAAGGATTCTGGTCGTCAGGACGACCAGAATCCCATGATCTTCAAGCAGTGCCGGTATTCAGACCGGGGCCGGCATCCCCGGCCCCGGTCCCGGCGCCGTCGGGCGCCGGGGCCGGACGGCGCCGCTGGACTAGTGGGCGGGCAGCGCTTTAGTAGACGGGCAGCGTCTTGTCCACCTGGGTCGCCCAGGCGGTCACCCCGCCCTGGACGTGCACCGCGGACGAGAAACCCGCGGCCTTGAGGGTCGCCAGCGCCTCGGCGGAGCGCACGCCGCTCTTGCAGTAGACGACGACCCGCCGGTCCTGCGGCAGCTCCGCCAGGTGCGCCGGCAGGTCACCCTTGGGGATCAGCCGCGCGCCGGGGATCCGCACGATCTCCCACTCCGCGGGCTCCCGGACGTCGACGAGCTCGATCGGCTCCCCGCCGTCCAGGATGGCCTTGAGCTCGGCCGCGGTGATCGTCGAGCCGGAGGCGGCCTGCTGGGCCTCCTCGGAGACGACGCCACAGAAGGCCTCGTAGTCGATGAGCTCCGTGATGGAGGGGTTCTTCCCGCACAGCGGGCACTCCGGGTCCTTGCGGACCTTGATGGAGCGGTAGGTCATCTCCAGGGCGTCGTAGACCATCAACCGGCCGACGAGCGGCTCGCCGACGCCGGTCAGCAGCTTGATGGCCTCCGTGGTCTGGATCGACCCGATCGAGGCGCACAGCACGCCGAGCACACCACCCTCCGCGCACGACGGCACCATGCCGGGCGGCGGCGGCTCCGGGTAGAGGCAGCGGTAGCAGGGGCCGTGTTCGGCCCAGAAGACACTCGCCTGGCCGTCGAACCGGTAGATCGATCCCCAGACGTACGGCTTGCCGAGCAGCACACAGGCGTCGTTGACCAGGTAGCGGGTCGCGAAGTTGTCCGTGCCGTCAACGATCAGGTCGTACTGGCCGAAGATCTCCATGACGTTGGAGGTGTCCAGCCTGAGCTCGTGGATCACGACGTTCACGTACGGGTTGATCTCGTGCACGGCGTCCCGCGCGGACTCGGCCTTGCTCCGGCCGACGTCGGACTGCCCATGGATGATCTGCCGCTGCAGGTTCGACTCGTCCACGACGTCGAACTCCACAATGCCCAACGTGCCGACACCGGCCGCGGCCAGGTACATCAGCGTCGGCGAACCCAGGCCACCCGCGCCCACGGCGAGCACCCGGGCGTTCTTGAGCCGCTTCTGCCCGTCCATCGCGACGTCCGGAATGATCAGATGCCGCGAGTACCTGCGGACCTCGTCGACGGTCAGCCCCTCGGCGGGGGAGACCAGGGGCGGTAGTGACACGTTGCTCCTCGCCTTCTCAGTGGGCCTTTCCATCTCACGTCCCAGGGCCAGGGAAGCCGAGAGCCCGAGTCGACGATGGAAAACGCCCAGTGTTCCCACCCGACGATGCCACAGCCGCCGGTGCCGGCAGCCGCGATCGACGGTTCACGTGCCCTCCCGCGCGACCATGCCCGCAGGCGGGTCGCCCGGAATTCTCCACCATGGTGCAGCGCATCCCCCGGCTCCGCTGTTCCCGATGTCGCACATCACCGGGAAGTGGCTCGCGCGACAGCGGGCCGGCCCGCGGCAGGGCGCACACCAGGCGGAACGGGCCGGCGGAACCGAGCGGATGGCCGAAGGCGCGGGACGCGAGGCGGGGGCGGTCAGGCACGGGACGCGAGGCGGGGGCGGTCAGGCGGAACGGCGGGTCGGCCCGCGGTCGGTGTCCTCCTGAGCAGTGTCGCGGGTGCGCCGCCCTGTTCCCACAGTGGCCTTCGCGCTCGTCGTGGTCTTGGCGCCCGTCGTGGTCTTCGCGGTTCCCTCCGTCACCTTCGTGACCTTCGCCGGCTTCGCGGTTCCCGCTGTGGCCTTCCCACCGGTCGGGCTCTTCGTGCCCGCCTTCGCGCCCGGGCTCTTCTGTGTCCTGCGTGCCCGCGCCGGCGCACCGGATTCGGCGCCGCCGTCCCCGCGCCCCTCCCGGGCCGCCTCGATGCTCGCCCGCAACGCCGCCATGAGGTCACCCGCGGGCGCCCCCGCGGCCTCGCCGGTGGCGGGGGCGACGACCTCCCGGCCGGCGATCTTGGCATCGATCACGGCCTGGAGGGCCTCGCGGTAGCCGTCGGAGAACTTCGTCGGGTCGAAGTCCGCGGCCAGGGTCTCGATCAACGAGCCCGCCATGGCCAGCTCCTGCGAACGGACGTCGACCTCCTCGGCCAGGAAGTCGAAGTCCGGTTCGCGCACCTCGTCCGGCCAGAGCATCGTCTCCAGGACGAACACCTCGTCGCGGACCCGCAGGGTGGCGAGCTGCTCGCGCTGGCGCAGCGCGACCTTCACCAGCGCGACCCGCCCGGAGCCGGCAAGCGCGTCCCGCAGCAGCACGTAGGGCTTCAGACCCGGGCGGTCCGGCTCCAGGTAGTAGCTCTTCGCGAAGTAGATCGGATCGACCTGGTCGAGGGGCACGAACTCCAGCACATCGATCGAGCGGGACGTCGTCAGCGGCAGGCTCGCGAAGTCCTCGTCGGTGAGCACCACCGTCTCACCGTCGGGCAGCTCGTAGCCCTTGGCGATGTCCGCGTACGGAACCTCCTCGCCATCGCTCTCGGCCACCCGGCGATACCGGATTCGCACCCCGTCCGAGCGCCTGACCTGGTGGAACGAAACATCCCGCTCCTGGGTCGCCGAATAGAGCCGGACCGGGATCGACACCAGACCGAAGGAGATCGCACCCTTCCAGATCGAACGCATGTTCACTCCCCAACTCGAGTCAACACAATGGTGTGCCACTGGAAGACCACCGGAAAGTCGATCCGGGTCGCGTGCGGACCAGTCCAACCAGCGCCGAGTCGGGTGCGCCGATGGCGGGTATCGGTGCCAGGCGGACGGAAAGCCGCACCGGAGGTGACGAGCGGCCCTGGCAGGCGGCGGGCAGCGAGCCACCCGGCGGAGCCGAGCCACCTCCGGCGACAGCGGCAAGCGATGCAGCGGCAAGCGATGAGGGGAGTGCCTGATGAGTTCACCGACCGAGCAGTTGCTGGAGGTCCCGGACGCCGATGCCGCCGAGCAGTCCCGCGAGCTACGCCCAGCTGACACCGCGGACACCCCGGCGGCCGACACACCCCGGGTGACCCGCCCCGCCGAGGCCGACGAGTTCGACACCGTCGAGCAGAACCTCGTCGTCGACCAGGACGACGAGGAGGAATACCGCTAGGCCGGTCGAGCCGGTCGAGCCGGTCATCCGGGGCCGAGGGCGCCAACGCGGGTACTGTTGGCGAGATGTCGACGTGGCTGGGCACCGACGGCCACCGTGTAGTCGGCGAACGGTGTGGTCGACCAACGTCGGTGATCAGTCAGGAGGTGCGCGGGTGACAGCCGAGCCTGCGGCGCCGCAGTCGCGTCCGGGTCGCACCCCCCGGCTTCCCCGAAGCGCGCGCCGGTTCCAGCTCCTGGGCGCGGCCCGGGAGGTGTTCGTCGCCCACGGGTATCACGCCGCGGCGATGGATGAGATCGCCGAGCGGGCCGGGGTCAGCAAGCCCGTCCTCTACCAGCATTTTCCCGGCAAGCTCGACCTTTACCTGGCATTGGTCGACGAGCACACGGAACGGCTGGTGTCGGCGGTGCGGGCCGCGCTGGCGTCCACGACCGACAACCATGTGCGCGTCGAGCGATCCGTCCGGGCGTATTTCGACTTCGTCAACGACCCCAGCGGTGCGCACCAGCTCGTCCTGGAGTCGGACCTGCGCAGCGAGCCCGCCGTCCGGCAGCGGGTGGAGGACAGCTTCGCGCAGTGCGTGCGCGCGATCGCGGCGACCATCGTCGTGGACACCGGCCTCACCCAGGACGAGGCCGACCTGCTGGCGGTCGGGCTGGTCGGCCAGGCCGAGTCGGGCGCACGCTGGTGGCTGCAGCGCGGCGCCACGATCCCCAAGGAACGCGCCGTGGAGCAGCTGGTGGAGCTGGCCTGGCGGGGAATCGCCGGCTACCCCCGCCAGACGCCCTACGGCGAGGCGGGCGAGACCCCGGTCGAGACCACGCCGGTCGAGGTCGAGGCGGCCGAGCCGGCCTGACCGCGCGGGATGCGCCGACCACACGGGATGCTTCGGCGCGCCGCGGCGACCGGCCGCGTCCGGTGTGTGCCCGGAGCCAGCGTGTGCCCGGAGCGAACAGCGGGCCACCAAGCCCGCCCGGCGGCCCGTAGGCCATAGTGTGGGCGCTGATCGTCCCGTCGGCGGCGCTCGCCGTCACGGAGAACGCCCCCAGCCAAACTCGACCACGCGGAGGTCATCGAGTGGAGGTCAAGATCGGGATCAAGCACGTCGCCCGCGAGCTGGTACTGGAGAGCACCCAGTCACCAGAGGCGGTCGCGTCGCTGATCAGCGAGGCGGTCGGTGGCAAGACCGGACTTCTCACCCTCGTGGACGAGAAGGGGCGCCGGGTCGTCGTCCCGGTGGACGCGCTCGCCTACGTCGAGATCGCGGAGTCCGAGGCCCGCCGGGTCGGTTTCGGCACCAGCTGACGCTGAGACATCAGCTGACCTCGGACGTCAGCTGAACGGGTGCCGGCTGGCCCGCAGGAGAAGCGGGTACCAGCCGGCACCGGTCGCTCCTGCAGTCAGGGCCCTGTCCAACCCGCGGCTTCGGGCCGCCGCTGCTGCCGAGCAAGGGTCGCCAGGCCGCTGCGCTGGCCTCCACGGATGCAGGGAAAAATAGGGCCGGGTCGCCTGGTAAGCCGGTGATTCTGTGATGCCGGTGAGCTCGTGAAGCAAGGCTGGCGATGGAGGCCGGTTCCGGGACTACGGTTTGTGCCATGGCAGCCGCCCCTGGCGGCTGCCGGGAGCACGTGTGTCAGATTCGCCCGTTCCCTGGTCTCTCCAGGCGACCCGATGTCCACCGATGGTCATCGGGTCGAAGGGGGCGGCGTTGGGCCGGCAGGACGTCAAGGACGAGGTCATCTACCTGCGGGCGGCCGGCCTGGATCTGGGGAAGCGGTTCCTGGTCGCGTGCGTGCG